>CAJQKX010000230.1 GCA_905479025.1 uncultured Paraglaciecola sp. | reverse complement strand
CTGGCTTTTTGATACCCATTTCATCGAAGAAAACCTCGTTGAGCTCATAGTCATAGTTTTGACCTGTATGAACCAAAATATGATTGGTATATCGTTCCAACTCAGCGATGACCCGGCTAAGCTTGATGATTTCTGGCCTAGTGCCAACAATTGTCATCACGGTTTTCATTGGCTTTTCCTAACTTTTCATTTGTTGCTTAATATAGTCGAGCTTCATTAATAAATTAATTAAGCCATCTACATCTAGTCGGTCAGTATTCTCGGAGGTATAGTCACCCTTTTCGGTCAGTGACTTATCGCCCTCTTCGTAATATTGGGCATAATTCAAGTCACGAGTATCGGCTGGCACACGATAGTAATCGCCCATATCTTCAGCTTTGAGCATCTCTTCTTTGCTCAATAAAGCCTCGTGCTTTTTCTCACCATGACGTGTACCAATGATTTTCACATCGCTAGTAGAATCAAACATTTTCTTTAACGCTTCTACTAAGGTAATGATGGTCGCCGCGGGAGCTTTTTGTACAAAGGTATCGCCCTGTGCACCGTTATCAAAAGCAAACAAAACCAGTTCAACTGCATCAGGCAAGGACATCATAAATCGGGTCATGTCGGGGTCAGTAATAGTCAACGGTTTGCCTGCCTTGAGCTGCTCTACAAACAAGGGAATAACTGAGCCTCTAGACGCCATCACATTCCCATAGCGTGTATTGCACATTACCGGCCCGCCGCCGGAGACGTTTCTCGAGGTGGCAACGGTCACTTTCTCCATCAAGGCCTTACTCATACCCATAGCATTAATGGGATAAACTGCCTTGTCTGTGCTCAACACAATGGCTCGTTTAACATTATTGGCAATAGCGGCATTGAGCGTGTTCTCGGTACCCAATATGTTAGTTTTTACGGCCTCAACCGGATAAAACTCACACGATGGAACCTGCTTCAGTGCCGCCGCACTAAAAATATAATCAACCCCTCGGGTGGCCATATGAATGCTGTCGTATGAGCGAACATCTCCGATATAAAACTTGAGCTTATCGTTGTTGTATTTAAGCCGCATATCGTGCTGCTTTTTCTCATCGCGACTGAAAATACGGATTTCACCGATATCAGTATCGAGAAATCTATCGAGGACAGCATTGCCAAAAGAGCCTGTCCCGCCCGTGATTAATAGAGTCTTATCTTTGAACATATGTAAATCTCAAATAGCGTTCTTGTCGAATATCTTATCAAAAGCAGAGTAACAGAGAAAATGACAACGCGTTTTTGGTGGCCGTTTCACTATTGCCCAGTGCGTGGCCCAGCAAACACGCCAGGAGCCGGTAAACCCACCCCCTCGCTGCTCTGAGGCGCCTCTAAGTACAAAGTATAACGGACAACGCTAGCCAGGCTCGCCGGCCCACACGTTTCGCGCATGGATAAAGCATAGTAAATATTAGATGGCTCGCACTATTTTGCATCTATTTCTTCATTTAAAACAATAACTCAGACCCAACCTAGCTCCGGCGCGATCATTTTTCTATTCATAGCATTTGAAATCGGCAGCGTCCGAAGCCTCTTTCATGTCAGCTAAACCTTATCTTCAGATAAGCGCCCAACGGTCGCTCTAAAAAAAGATAAGATAGTACACCCGCTGCAGCTGTTAACGCGAGACAGCAAACTGCCAGAAAATCAGAAGAACCGGATCCTATCTCGAGCCGGGATAGTCCTTTGTAGAAAATCGGAATAGTAAAAACCTGTATAAGATAAATAGTGTACGAACTGTCTCCCAAGAGAATAAATAACTTACTCTGCAATTGTTTTGCATTTATCGCTCCCAAAACCATCAAACACCCAGGGACACCCCATATAAGAAGCCTTAGCCCTTTCCGGTCTATATCCACCAGCCAAATCGATATCAATAACCCAATCAAACCAAGTAACGAGATAAGATGCCCAGTTCTTCCTTAATTGACAAACGCAAGTAAAAGTAGCCAATAAGCATACCGATGAAAAACTCAAGCACCAATAGACTAACGCCAAAAAAGACGTGTAGTGATATCAGCATAATCAACACGAGTAAATAGGACGGGAGCGAGTTTATCAGCGCTATAGAGACAGCAAAAATAACATAGCAAAACATCTCATACTCTAAAGTCCAGCCCACATAAAAAACAGGTTCAACACCCATGACGGGCTGAAATATAAAAAGAAAAGACGAAGTCATCCAGCTAATTCCTGCCGGAAAACCGTCGACTATAGACAGAGTAATAATCGATATAAGAAAAAAAAGGCCTGTCAGGAACCAGTATATTGGCGCAATTCGCATCACTCTATCAGTCATAAATTCAATACCATTTCTTTTTTTACGCTTTGCACGTAAACCATAATAAAGCCCGATATAATAAAAAAATATCGACTCCGTTAGCCCCCCACCCATTAAGGAAGTACATTTTATTAACCTTAAAAGCGTAGGCTTCAGAGGTTCCAATAATAGGAAAAAAACAAACTTTAAGTGCTGCAAAGGCCCTCAATATTTGAAGGTTGTAAATCTGCATGATGGAATTAAACCTCGTATTTTTATTTCCCAGACCCTACTTATTGAGCTCCCCCAGAAAATCCTAGGATCGGTTCTTATCAGGATAAACTCACAATTCAAAAGCACTTAGTACGCTTTCCTCAGCATCCTTCGACTGCTTTTCAAGCAGGTTATTATTCATTGATAATTTTTTTTCGAGGTCGAATCCACCTGAAAGCGCACGTTCCGTCATGACCAGTAACTGAGAACAAATAGACCTCTCGGCAATACTTTCTAAAAGATTGACACTATAAGCCTCCATTTTCAACGACTTCACAAGCTGATCAATTTTCTTATCATAAGAAATAGCGATGTAAGGCACCTCTAACATTTGCGCTATGACTAGCGAATGAAAGCGTTCTCCTACGACTAAATCTAGATTACCAATATTCTCGCAAAAATCGCTGAGCAACCGGCCAAACCCTCCATCACGGCAACTAGTAACATCCAGCCTGGGCCATTCAAACTGATAGTCGTCTAACATAGACTCGATCCGTGCAATCAGTCCTCTATCATTTCTTGCATCACCTCCATCCGAAAAAATCAAAGGCACTATCACAACCGGTCGATCAATCCGATCACTTAGTAACTGAATATAATCTACGACTTGCTCACATAAGCTTGCATCGAGACCTTCTAAGTCGAAACCTATATTCGGCGGATAGGGTCTGAGGCTAAGGCCTATACGGCAGGCAGCTTTATTACATATCGACGAGGATGATACTTTCCGCTTAATCAAGGGGAGCATGCCGAATAAGATATCGACTCCAGTCCCAACATGCTGAAATCGGCCTAACTGGCTAACCACCATCTCTTCCGACCGTTGATCTCTGAATAACACTAGCGAAGACTTACGC
>CAJQKX010000229.1 GCA_905479025.1 uncultured Paraglaciecola sp. | reverse complement strand
TAATGAGACTTCAATTACTGTATAAATATGGCGGTGTATGGGCCGATGCCACCAGTTTTTGCGTAAAACCTCTCGATGAATGGATTGATGAAGCAACTCAATCTGGATTTTTTGCATTTAGTCGACCTGCTGCGGATCGAATCATATCAACTGGTTTTTATCTTCTCATGAGAATAACCCAATAACAGGACGCTTACTCAAATTACTTATCAAATATTTTCAAGCAAACAAAGAATACCCCTATTTTATTTTTCATCAAATCTATGAACAACTTATAAAAGATAACAAGCAAGCTGCTGCAATATGGGCGAAAACGCCTAAAATATCCGCGGTACCACCACACTTATTGTTTCATGCTGGATTGCTCAATCCCATTGACGACCAACTGAAAAGCCTCGTAAAGACCAGTGACTCGCCAGTTTTTAAACTCTCATGGAAATTTGACGAATCGCTTTATAACGAGCATTGTGTGCTACATTATTTATTCCAAGAATTTGAAAACAAAGGCCAGCCGTAAAAATTAATGGCAAACCAATGCAACCTAACTTGACGGCTTTATTTACATTATGAAAGTACTCTGCTTGGTTTGCGACCATGCTGGCCACTTGGATTTTGGCGGCAATGGCTTCTTAACCCTCGCCCAAAGCCTCATTAATAGAGGCCATACTGTGCATTGGTTATCTCCAGAGGCCAATGCCAAGCGACTAAAAGCCAAAGGCTTTAAAGCCGCAGCATCGAAAGATGCTGGCAATCTATTCCTCATACCTATGCTAAGCGCAGCGCGTGTAAAACAGCAACAGCGTGATTTTAAAACTAAGCTCAACGCAATCAGCGCCCTCATTAATACCGCCAAAAAATACGACCTTATTATTTGCGACCGCCTACTGGCTTTTGGCCCCGTACTCGCCAACAAAG
The DNA here is from genome assembly GCA_905479025.1 of uncultured Paraglaciecola sp. Next base: position 1,591 of record CAJQKX010000229.1, on the reverse strand, counting down.
TAAAAAAACCTATTGTGGTTATTGGTGCACCTGCCACACACTTTCAACTAACACCTCAATTCCCTATAGAAGTCGCTCAACCTGTAGAGGATTATCTTGATGTCGGAAAATTATTTGCTAAGCAGCTCAACTGCAAAAACAATACTGCGGGCTCTTTTTGGGCGCAATCAGTTGACCTGAATATATGCTTTACTTCAAAAAACTTTTATCAATTTGCAAACCACCAACGCTCAGCCTTTATTCATCACTTTGAAAGTAATAATGAAATGGCTAAAAAAAGCCAACAGATTATAGGCTTTAGCTTTGGCAACACTGGTGAGCCCGCAAACCTCTTGCAACTTATCGTAGCCTTTTCAGCACAAGCGGATCCCGGCATTAAAATTCAAGTGTATGCTGGCCGAGACTCAAGCTTGCTCTCAGCGGCCCAACAACAATTACCTTCTGATGTAGAGGTTTTCGGCTGGATCGATTTCCGTAAAACATTCAAGACCCTCTCCGCCCTAGTATGCTACGGCGGTATTGGCACACTCTGGGAAGCCGCAAACTGCGCAATACCAGTTGCCACACTGCCAAACATTGGCGATCAGCTGATTAACTCGCTAGCCGTAGAGCGATTGCAACTAGGTTACATGCTAGATATCAAGAACATAACCAGTAACGAAAACATGCGCAAGCTAAACGACCTTGTGACCAACCCGCTTTTTCAGGCGAACTCCATGGGCTATAAAGCTGCCAGTAATTTCTCTGACGACTTTAGTTCCGCTTGCGCTAAAATAGAAAAAATTTCTGCCTGCTAATCTGAACAAGCCATTAACTGATGCCTCAAAAAAAGCCAAACATCGTACTAATTTTCAGTGATCAACATAGGCATGATGCGATGGGTTGTGCCGGTAATCCAGACATCCAGACACCCAACTTAGATTGGCTGGCCTCGCAGGGTACTCGCTACGATACGGTTTGGTGCCAGGCACCTTTTTGCCAACCCTCACGCGCGTCATTCATTACCGGTTACTACCCTCAGCAACTTGGCTTTCAAGATTTGAGCAGCGTAAATAACCCACCAACTTTAATGAAAAAGCTTCAGGCCATGGGCTACGAAACTGCAACTATAGGAAAGATGCATTACACCGAGATCGCTAACCTTCAAAAACTAGCCGCGAGCCAATCAATTAATACTGCGGATTTTAACGACCATTTCAAACAGTATGGCTGGAACTACTTAGTTCAGGAGTTTGATAAATATCACCATGTTACTCCCGGCGTAACTACGCCTTATTTAAGCTATTTAGAATCACAAGGCCTGAAAAAGGCTTACCAGCAACAAGTAAAACAATATATGCGAGGCACGCCTAACCATTGGAGAGCAGCCACGCTACCGTTTGCGCAGAAACATGACCTTACAACGTTTTTAACTGATCATGCACTGTCATGGCTCACCGATCGCGAAAGCGAGAAAGCGTTTTTTTTGAAAATAGGCTATGTGCAGCCACACCCACCGCTCATTGCAGACCCAGAATGGGCGGCCATTTACGCCAACAAAGATATACACCTCCCTAACTTTGAGCGCATTAAGGCCACTGTTCCTATTTGG
>CAJQKX010000228.1 GCA_905479025.1 uncultured Paraglaciecola sp. | reverse complement strand
ACTCACTACCAAACATACCAAGAGATCCAATCTTATTTTTCAGCTAGGTGAAATATTGGTGGAGCCCTCAGTGATATCCAATATTCAACTGACAAAAAACTGATCGTCTGTAGCAAAACAAAAGTAATAAGGAGGCTATTACACATTTATTGAGGTAAACATGTTCGGTTTTTTAAAAGCAGATCCAGTCAAAAAATTACGTAGAATTTACGATCAAAAATCCACAGATGCGATGCTCGCGCAGCGCAAAGGTGACATCAAAAGCTACTCAATGCTCACCGCAGAAGCAGAAGGTTTATGGAAAGAAATAGAAACACTTGAAGCGGCTAAAAAGTCGAGTAATGACACCACAAAAAATTGTTGAAAACACATTACAATTAGCTAGGTATCATTTAATACTGGGTTTCAACCCAGCTTTCAAAAATCAAACAAGCAGACACACTGTCAATTTTTTGTTTATCGAGTTTTTTGTAGCCGCCCAATTCAAACAAACGGGCTTTGGCGTCTACTGTGGTTAAACGTTCATCGCAAGTTGCCACTGTGACTTTATATTTAGCATTGAGGCGGTTGGCAAATTTTTTGGCAGAAAACGTGACTTGTTGACTGGAGCCATCCATATTCAGTGGTAGACCTACTACCGCTAATTGTGGAGACCATTCAGCAAACAGTTTTGCCACAACGTCCCAATTAGGAATGCCATCTATTGCCTTGAGAGCATTGAGTGGAGAAGCAGTACCTGTAATCTCCTGCCCCACGGCTACGCCTATGCTCTTAGTTCCAAAGTCGAAGGCTAAAATAGTTCGTTGACCTTGTTTACTCATGTGACATCATCATGCGGGTATCATGGAGGGAAAATGTCATTCAAGCGTGACCTATATCAGGGCCAAGCTGCCAGACATCTATACCTAATCGCTGTACGGCAGTTTCCCATTTCTTATGGATTGGCGTGTCGAATAAAATTTCAGTATCCGCTTCGACCATTAACCATGAACTGGTTTGAATTTCTTCTTCTAACTGTCCACTTGTCCACCCCGCGTAACCCAGCATAATCAGTGACTTTTCTGGCGCATCGTTATTACCCAACGAAGATATAATATCTTTGGAAGTCGTCACCATGACTTCAGGGGTCATGATCAAACTTGAAGCCCAACCGGGCTGCGAGGTGTGTAAAATAAACCCCCTGTCTTGGCTAACGGGGCCACCAGCCAAAATAATATCTTGCGCTTTTTCGTCAATCACATCGGCCTTGTCGTTAACCTGTGCAACCAACTCTTTTAACTTCATCCCGACAGGTTGATTGATGACCAGTCCCATGGCGCCATGTTCGTTATGCTCACAAATATAAGTGACCGTTCGTGTAAAATACGGGTCGTCCATACTCGGAGACGCAATAAGTAAATAATTCTGCAAACTTTGCATTGTAGGATTTATGCTCCTTTGCCAGCGAAAAGACGTCTTTCAATAGCGTCAAATAACATACCGGTGATATTCACGTCATAAGCCGCTTCAATTTCTCGTACACAAGTTGGGCTGGTAACATTGATTTCTGTGACCCTATCACCAATCACATCTAAGCCTACAAATAACAGACCCTTTTCAACTAAAAGGGGCGCGATAGTTTCGGCAATCTTAAAGTCGGACTTTGATAACGGTTGTGGTCTGCCTGTGCCGCCTGCAGCCAAATTACCACGGTTTTCACCTTTAGTTGGCAACCTCGCTAATGCATAAGGTACCACTTGTCCATCGACAATTAAAATGCGTTTATCACCATCTTTTATCTCGGGCAAAAACTTCTGAAACATAGCGTAACGAGTACCCAGCTCAGTCAGGGTTTCAATGATGACCCCCAAGTTGTTACCGTCTTCTTTGACCCTAAATATAGAGCTGCCCCCCATACCATCCAAAGGTTTACAAATGATGTCTTGGTGCTCTTGATGAAACGCTTTAACTAATTGTGTATCTCTTGTCACCAATGTATCTGCGACTAGATCAGGAAACCAAGCAGTGAATAACTTCTCATTAAAATCCCTTAAACTTTGTGCTCTGTTGACCACCAACGTACCGGTTTTCTCAGCTAATTCAAACATATGCGTGGCATAGATAAATTCATTATCTACGGGGGGATCTTTACGCATCAAAATCACATCTAACTCAGCTAAACTTTGATGTAACGATTCACTTAAAGTAAACCATTTGTCTGCATGTGGCTCCACAGCCAAACTAGCCATTCGCGCCATGGGTTTACCATTTTGTAAATACAGGTCGCCCATTTCCATGTAAAACAATTCATAGCCACGCTTTTGCGCATCCAGCAACATAGCAAAACTGGTGTCTTTTTTGATATTGATGGACTGGATGGGATCCATCACTATGCCAAGTTTAATGGTCAATGTTGTTCCTTAGAAATATTATTCAAACGTTAGCTGAACGATAAAAGACTGGAATGTCTGGATAAGTTTGATCTTGCGGTAATTACTGCATAATTCAAGCTGTATTTGAATCAAACCAAGAAAATTTGAAATCATACCCGCGCCTTGGCTGCGCACGGGTGAGTTTAAGTTAGAGGATTAACCAAGTAATTAGATTTTCTTCGCAGCTTTTTTTGCTTGTTTAGCTAACTCCTTGTTATCGGCTTTTGCCAAACGTAAATAAATCCTTTTAGCTTCTAATGTCTGTGCATTAAGAACCATTAAGTTCGCTAAACGAAACTCTGCCCAAGGCTTAGGTGATAAGCCATCTAAGTCTGGCGCTTCGCTGAGATACTGCTTCAAGGCCATTATCCCAGCACCAATATTAGTTTCGCCTAAAACCGATGTTCTGCCCAACTGATACAAGGCGTTGTATTTTGCGACAACACTTTCTTGAGTGTCAGTATTTTTACTGATGGCCCGTGTTAATTCTTCAAATGCAGTCTGATAGTTCTCTTTGCGTTGCTGGAGCATACCGGCTTGAAAGAAAAAATCAGGAATATCGTTATAAGTCTGCTTGGCTTGCTGCAAAAGCGCGTCGGCCAAAGCATCATTATCTTGTGATAACTCATAGTTAATCTCAGCTTCTAGGCCTACTTTGGGATCAAGTTGCCTAAGTTTTTCTATCTGGACTTTGGCAATATCCAGGTCGCCACCAGCAATGCTGGGTGCGCTGGTGTGAAATTGCATTAATCCTTTCCTATATTTGATGGAGTCAGGCTGAAGTTCTACTGCTTTTGTAAAACTATTAACTGATTTTTCTGCATAACTTAATGCTGAAAAAATGGAACCCGATGCCTGTCGTCCCATGATAGCGCCACGGACATAATAAACTTCTGCATTGTTTAAATTAACTTCAAGCGCTTGTTCTATCCAATCCTCTGCTTCGTCTAAGTCACTGTCCATATAGATTTTGGCTAAATAAAGCATGGCTGCAGGGTTATGCCTTTGTTTTTCAAATAAGACGATGGCCTGTTCGGTTTGCCCAGTATTCAATATTGAGATAGCATTATCGAGTAGAGATATCTCACTGGCGAAGGCCATATTTGAAAAACTGAGATAACCTGCAAACACTAACGCTGTTGTGAAATTCATTGGCACTACCTTCCATAATATTGAGTATGCTGAGTCATAATTCAGTTTTCAGACGGTCATTTGGCCATTCAGTTCAATTAAATTAAATAACACGCGCCATTCTTAAAGCCATTGGGATAGGCATGATTTAGCAGTCACCTTTAATCTTCACAGCCGCCGTTTTTTCTTAACTCTTCTAGTTTAAATTTATATTTGCGACTGACCTTAACACTATCACCCGATGTTAACTGCGCTAAGTATTCGCCATTCGAGTTGGGCGTCAATCTTTTTAATTTACTCATGTTGATCATGGCTGAACGATTCACCCTCGGAAAAAGGCGGGGGTCGAGCTCTTGTTCAAATTGTTTGAGGGTTTTGCGTATAATATGCGTGCCTTCCCATGTATGCACACACATGTAATCACCTGCGGCCTCAATCCAAGAAATATCATCCAGCTTCACTCTGATCCACTCCGATCCGCTTTTCATGGAAACGCTTCGCTGTAGTTCGCTCATCGAACCACCACTTGTCACCTCTAAATTACGGATAAAACCATCAATGGAATTACCTGTTTTACGGCTCAGTAATGCGTCTAACTTAAGGTGTTGAAGCACTACATCACTGTCAAAAAAAGAATCCACGAGCTTACTTAAACAATTGGCCAATCTGTCATCTGAAAACGGTTTAAGTAAATAATCAAAAGCCTGAAATTCAAAGGCATGTAGAGCAAATTCTCTAAATGCGGTGACAAACACCACTTTAGGCACAGGAGTGGTGTTGTTTGATAATAGCTCTGCCAGCTCAAGCCCGCTTAATCCTGGCATCTCAATATCCACAAAAGCAATATTGGGTTGGCATTGCTCTATCACATCCAGCGCATGATGAGCAGATGGACATTGTGCAACCACATTAAACCTAGTGTCATCATTCAACCTAAGCATTAAACCTTCTCTGGCCAAACGTTCATCATCAACAACGATGGCTGTCAATTGACGACTCATGAACGCTCCACAGAGATTAAAATGTGAACACGATACCTCACAGTTAGAATACGTATAATATTCTTATCCATAAAACATACAAAAGGCCAATGTTTTAAAAGTAGACTCTCAGCCTCTTTATACTCTGCGGATTGGCCATCTCCCTGCCAGCTACCTTGCCCCTCTTCGAAACTAGGTATCCTTTCACTGGCTAAGTCCTCATCGTCTAATACTATACAGTGGCACATACATATCACTCCTGAATTGTTGTGGTATAAAATATACAAGCTAGGGGATAAAAGGCGAACATTTCTAGGACCAGGTGGGGATCTAAGAAAAAAAGTAAGCTGTAAAAAAGTATTCTTCGGGCAAAAAGCAAGGACTGCTTTGTAGTGGCAATCCTTGCTTAATTGAGAGAACAATACATTTTTATCAAATCTAATAAACACATATACACATCGGGTCACGACTTCGACGCTCTCATTGTAAGTCCAAGTTTCTGAATTTGAACCAGTATGTGATGAATCATTCAGATGATGGGATGAACCCCAGAATTTTTCATTTCTGAAATATTTAGTCACATTTGACATCAGCAACTAGCGTAAAAATAGAAATCTGTCCGCTTGATAACTCGTAGAACCTTACTTAGAACTTTAGCCTGATTTAACGTGGTAAACGTCAGAAAAAAGCGATGCCAAACCATGGCTTCTGTTTCTTCTGATGGTCTTGCTTAAAAGGGCTAATTGTGGCGCTAAACGGTTGAATTAATAAAAAATTCACTGCCGACGCAGCATGGCGATCATCTGGCACTATCAAAAAGTCCAATTATACATTTGGCTTAAAGATGAAACCCGGTATTGTGTGACTAAAGTGGGATTAATTAGGGATGGGACGTTTAGTTTTTTTAAGCAGTATTAACAAAAATGTGTGTATACATGCATAAATTATTGGAAAGTAAGTGAGTGCTCTAAACCAAAGTATAATTAAAACAATACAGGTTTACATACACTCACTTTAGTCAAAAAACATCAATCCTTATAACTTAGCTAATAATGCTTCGTAATCAACATCACTTTTACGAGCCATAAATTTAGCCGTATGTTGTGCTTTATTTACTATTGCAAAGGTCACTGGATCATAACCGTTGCAGACTAAACCTTTACTAATTGCTCTAACGTTGATACCACTTATTTCTATCGCATGACGCAATTTCAATTTGCTATCACTTTTAATTGCTTCACATATTTTGACCAAATTCGCTTCAATGTTATTGTCAAAAGCATTAGCTTGTGCACTGCCAGCAAAAAAAATGCCTGCGGTTAATATGCTGCCAATAATGATTTTTTTCATGATGTCTCACCCTGTATTAATTAAATTCTGCATGATTGCAAGTACATGCTTAATGTAGAGGGGAAGGTGATTTAAAGAAGGCTAATAAAGGCTAGTCACGGCCAAATGCGACTAAGCGACCAATTAACCATTCTCAGCGATAAACTATCGTTGTGAATCATCGATTAATCGGATTTGGCATTATTTTGTTACATTGGGAGAAATAGATTGAGCAAAATTATTTGGCTGAAATCTTTACAGATATTATTAAGCCCGGGAAACAGGCTTTTTAGTATCATTGAGCGGACTAACTTAAAAGGTATTTTCCTGATGAATTTTAATAAACAATGATGAGCTATGTCTGCTGTAATCCACTTTATATTCTTTACCATTGATGGTTTGAATAAATAACAAGGTTTTTTCTTCCCCAAACACCTCAATATTAGTGAGATCGACCAGTTCCATATCTTGTAGTTTTGCATTACGTTTGCTGTCTGGCACTTCCCCAACAAATTTTTTAATGCCTTTATGTGTGACAACAACGGCTGGATTATCATCACCGTTAATAATAAGTAGATCTAATTTTCTTATTTTATGAATGAGGGTATTACGACCACTTACGAGAAAGGGCTTTCCGGTCACTTAATCTCCATTGGAAATGTATGAAATACACTTAAATATACCAAAATTCTTTTACCCTTGCACCTCCTTGTCTTTGCACCATCAGGGTAAGGTGAGAGGATAGTTTACATTCGAATTTAAAAACTGACTATCGGTCAAGCTATGCAAAAAAGCAATGAGCTCTTGTTTTTGTTGTAATTGCAGGTCGAAACCAGCCACAAAGCGACTTTTCAAAGGGTTGGATTTACCATGACCTTTTCCTCCAGCAGCATAAAATTCAATCACATCGTTTAAAGTGGCCAAACTTCCATCATGCATATAAGGCGCACTCACCTCGACATTACGCAAAGTGGGTGTCCTGAACTTACCCATATCTTGGGGTTGTAAGCTAACTTCAATCAAGCCTTGATCATAGACAGGATAAGCACCTTTATTATCAATATTATACAAACCGGTGTTGTGAAAGGGTCGTAAATCCAACCTTTGGTTTTCATGTTGACTTGACTGACTAAAGTTGAATCCACCATGACAATGAAAGCACTCAAATTTTTCCGAGAAAAACAACTCCATGCCCCTTTTAGCAACGTCAGACATGGCATCATCATTATTTTGATAGGCATACTCATCAAAGGGTGAGGCAAAGCTGGTTAAGCTTCTGACATAACTGGCAAGGGCTTTCACTATTCTGTCAAAGCTTGCGCTACTGTCATCAAACGCACGTTCGAACAGCTTTGAATAGCTCTGATTTTTGAATCGTTGTAATACTTCACTTTCATGTCCCGTAATACCTAACTCAACCGGGTTTTCAGAAAACATCGGAATAAGGATTTGCTGCTCTAATCGTTCAAGCCCTGAATGAGACCAGGTCAGGTTACTGTTGTAAGCCACATTAACTAAGGATTGGGTATTACGCCGGTGTCTTTGACCTGTTGAGCCTACTGCCACTTTTTGGGGTTCTGAAAAAGCAAATTCCGGTTGATGGCAACTGGCGCAGGAAGTGGATTGATTAAAAGACAAATCCACATCAAAAAACAACGTCTTTCCCAAAGCCACTTTAGCGGCTGACATAGGATTATCGTTTGGCACTAAAGGGCTTGGAAAACCTTTAGGTAACGCCCAATCATATTCATCATCGTTTTGATGAAGCGGAGGCGGTTTACAAGCAAATAAAAAGCAACTCATAATAAGATAAAAGCTAGCGTGTAAAAACTCAGTTCTGAACAAGTTTAGTGCCATTCAAACACCTCTTGCGTTTGCAAGTTAAACATTAAAACTGTGCAACTTGCTTGGCCTGAATGAAACAAACAAGGATCATCGTTTTGCATGGATACATTGGCAATAAGCCTATCTAAATGCATCACTAGTGTTGTTCCGTTATGCTTTTTGTCCAGATAAAAGTCGACTCTATTGGGTTGTACACATTCTCTTTGTGGAGCGCGCATAGTTGAAACGGCTGTGCACCCTACACTGCCTAAATGAAATACCCAGTGTTTTTTGGGGGCTTGCATATCTAATCGCAAAAATTTGTGCCCTGAGCGCCACGACCAAAACATACTCGGCAGGTTTAACGGCGAAGGTTGTAATAATGGGTTTTGATGATTGAACTCAAACGGCACGGCAAGGGTAAACGAAAGTTGTTCTGATGCACTGAGATCAACTGGCACTAAAAATTGCAGGTCATGATTACTTTTAAGTGTTTCAAACGCGGTGGGATCGTTTTGATCAGGTGTATTGTCATCTTTTAATTTTGTAGCACAGTCATTCAGATCAGGTTGGATCAAGACCACATTATCTGTTTGCCAAAGTGTTGAACTTAATTGCGGTTCGTAAACAGTATTTTTGTCCAATAATTTAACGTCACTAATAAAAAAAGCGAGTTGCTGGATAGACCAAACTTGCTGATGACTGTCAAAAGCATTGCAAGTTAGAGCGCTTCCATTGTGCCAAATTTCAACCTTTATACTTTCCACATCATTTAATCTAGAACAGCTCCCGATCAACACAGTCAAAAAACTGAATAAAAAAAATACAAACGCTTTATTTACGCCTCTACAGGACAAAAAACTGGATCTGTCGTGTCTAAAAGGTAAGGTGTAATCAAGCTTCATATTAATAGTGATACGTTTATGGGATATGTTATTGGCGTTATAATGATACTGGCCATGGGGTACAGTCAAGGCGTTCAAGCACATGCAGAACATGATAAAGCCCGTTTTGTTGCCAACAGCGGAGCAGACAATGGCAACTGCAACAATAGATTTAGACCATGTAAAACAGTGACTTACGCCGCACAAAAAGCGAATAAAGGCGATGCAGTCTTGGTGGCTCAGGGTAAATATAGTATTGAATCTGAGCAAGATTTACTGTACCTAACGGGTCAAATTGTCCCCGTTTTAGGTGGATTTAATCAAGTTGAACAATATCAAGGGCAGAACCCCGATACCTATCTTACTTCTATTTCAGGTGTACCAGCCAAATATGCCGAACAACTGAGTCAACAAGGCTTTCATGTTATACGTGACACTAAAGGCTTCACATCTTCAAGTTTACAAGGCAAAGGCTTAAACGTTTCTCAATTACAATTGATGCAACAAAAACAAGTTAATCGCGCATGTATTGACGGCAGCGCAGACGGTTTTGAGTGTAATAACATGTCGTTACTGGCACATGTGCCTTTGTCTGATTTCCCCAGCAAGCCTCTGTCAGCCAACGACATATGGGGGCATATCGATCTCAACACTCACCAAGAATATGCCATTATAGGCCTCAGAAATGCGCTGGCTGTAGTCGATGTAACCGCACCCACTTCGCCCACAGTCATCGGGAGTATCTCAGGTTTGTCTTCCACCTGGAGAGATATCAAAGTGTACCAATACTTTGATACGCCCACCTTAAGATGGCAGGCTTACGCTTATGTCACCACTGAGGCCAATGAAGGTTTGACAATCATCGACTTAAACGACTTAGAAAATGGCATTTCAGTGGTGAGACGGCAAACAACAGACAGCACCGCCCACAATATCTATATCAGTAACCTGGATTACGGGCTAAATATTGCTTTAGCCGGTCAGGTACCTGCAGTGCATATTTTAGGATCCAACAACTTTAGCGGTGCGTTCCGTTCGTACTCATTGTCAGATCCTGAGGCATTAGGCGCGACCTATACTAACGCATCCAGCACTCGAAGCGATTACACTCATGATGCGACATCGCTTACTATCAATGATGCACGGGCCCAAACCGACTGTGTTCAAGCCAATAATACCGACTGTTTAGTGATACTCGATTTTAACGAAGACAATCTCAGAGTGTGGGATCATACGGATGAAAAGCAAGCCATAGAGCTAGGCTCGAGCTCCTATCCCAACGCTGAATATACTCATTCAGGTTGGTGGAGCGAAGATAAACAATATGTCATTGTCCATGACGAACTTGACGAACAAACACATGGCCTCAATACTACCTTAAACATATTTGATATCAGCAGTTTAAGCACACCCACCCTAGTGGGCACTTGGTCTGGCCCAACTCGCGCAATCGATCATAATGGTTTTGTGCGCGGCAATCGTTACTACATGTCTACCTATGAACGCGGTCTGACTGTACTCGATATTACCGACCCTAGTGCCCCAGTTGAAGCAGGGTTTTTCGATACCTATCCGGTGTCAGACAACGCTGGATTTAATGGCGCATGGGGGGTCTATCCATTTTTACCCAGTGGTAATATTTTGGTGAGTGATATCAATAGCGGTTTATACATTATTCAAGACCAGACATTAGAAAACGACACTGGTAATATCGCTTTTGAACCCAGACAATACCAAGTAGATGAAGGTCAGAGCATCAGCATTGTCGTCACTAAGACCGGTAATGGTGCCAGTACTGTCAGTTACGAAATATTGTCAGGATCAGCTGATTTAGAAGACATTGTTCTAACGAGCGGCGAATTACAATGGACAAACAACGACACTGCCCCCCAAAAAATAGTGCTACAAACAAATAACGACACACTTGATGAAATCACCGAAAGCGTTTTCATTCGATTATTTGATCCTAGAAATGGTGCCACCCTAGTTAATCCAAGCATCACCACTGTGCAAATAATCGATGCGTTGCAGCAAGGTCAAATCGTGTTTGCCACAGATGAAGTCACGGTTAAAGAAACCGAC
>CAJQKX010000227.1 GCA_905479025.1 uncultured Paraglaciecola sp. | reverse complement strand
TAAAGCCAGCTCAGAAGCCGCCAAGAAAACAACATGAGAGGGCCACTTTGACCAAAGCATAGCCGACGATGCGTACCCAAGAGCGCGTCAAATCTTGGTGAAAATACAGGGTCAGTTCTCAGTGACTTTAAACACTTTTACTACAGAACTTGTGTTTTGAACGGTTGGAAATATCAATTTACCCTTAAAATAAATTCATCCGTACTATTCTTTATCGTCAAAATAATAAAAATTGGATATTATTTTAGAAGTCCAGTATGTACAGGGCACCGATTATAAACTCCCCTTTCTCTTTTCTTAGGCTCGTTTTTTCGAAACCAGACAGCCGAAAGTCAAATTTCTTGCACAGGCTCTCGATATAGGATTTCGAGTGTGAAAACCGGCCCGTTGATTCTAGGACAAACTCTTTTTCTTCAGTATGCTCTGTTGAAAACGACAAGCATCCATTTCGTAGGTTCCGGGATTTTATTAGGCGAAAGACCTCGGAAACTTCGCCCAGATAAATAAATACGTCTGTAGCGATGAAGTGATTAAAATCGAGTGTTTCAGTTGCCAAATAATCTAGTATGTCACCGTGCGCTAAGCTGTCGTAAACATCTTTCTTTCTGGCCTCCTCAATCATAAGCTTTGACAAGTCGAGGCCCTCTAGATTGCTACAAAATTGCCTAACTTCCACTCCAACAAGCCCTGTGCCGCAACCTAAATCCAAAACGGACCCTAATGAGCCATTGCAATGGTTTGCGACAATCAGCTCAGAAAGAATTTTAGGAGTGTGATATTCTAGGTCGTCAACAAGAGACCGTTCAAATTTGAAGGCACAACTATCAAACAGTTTTTCGACATAGGCCCGAGGAGCAGAACGGGTAGTTTCTCCAGTTAAAGAGGCCAAAATATGCCTGACTTCTGGATAGTTAGGCGTGATATGCAATGCCCTTTCAAAGCTATTAATCGCTGCGTTTAATTCGCCCTTTTCCTGCAATGCATTCCCGATATTGCAATAGGCTTCTGCATAGTCAGGTTTGATCTGCAAAGCCTTCTGCAAGCATTCTATCGCCGCATCCAGTTCAAACATATCCAGAAGAACAGTCCCCATATTGTTATGTGCTTTCGCATAGTCAGGTTTGATTTTTATGGCTTTTTTATAACAATCTAAGGCTGCTGGGAATTCTCCCTTATTTTTTAGTGAAATGCCCATGTTATAATAGGCATTCGCATCGCCTGGCTTGATCCTTAGGACTTGTTTATAGCAGTCAATCGCAGTGTCCAGTTCCCCTTTATTTTTTAGGGCAACAGCTATGTTGTTGTACGCATTCGCGTAGTTTGGGGCAATTTCGATCGCAACCCGATAGCATTCAATCGCTTCGTCTAGTACACCCTTATCTTGAAGTGCATTCCCTAGGTTATAATATATTTCAGCATCGTGAGGTTCGATCAAAAGTGCTTTTCTGTAATTTTTTATGGCAGAATCTAATTCACCCTTATCCATTAGTGTGGTGCCCAGATTATTATAAGCCTCTGAGTAATTAGCTTGAGAGTTGATCGCTTTTTGATAGTATTCAACCGCGGCATCTAAATCATTATTAACCCGAAATGTGTTGCCTATATTATAATAGGTCTCAGCATCATCCGGCTTTATATCAAGTATTTTCTTATAGGTACTCACTGCAGAACTTAATTGACCACTATTCTTCAAAGTAATGCCCAAATTCATATAGGCATCGGTATAGTCCGGCTTGATCTGTATTGCCTTTTGATAATTTTCTATGGCGGCGTCGTGATTTTGTAGTTTTCTATTTACTTCGGCCAACATGATATGCACTTGGAAATTCTGAGAATAATCTTTTGCGATCTGTTCTCCTAGTGGTAAGAATTTAAGAAAATCCCCCTGATTATAAAGATTGATTAACTCCTCCAGTTGATCTCGGGACGGTTCCGAATTATTAGGACTATTGCGAATAATTCTTGATTGCTTGGTTTGATTTTCTTGTTGCAATTTCCAGTCGTCAACTGCTTGTAATAGATTTCCTTTTCGGAAAAATTTTGATGCGATGGCGCGAACAGGTTTTAAACGATCATGGAGGTGTATTAATAAACTTTTAATTGATGAGATTTCCATTTTCATTTTTTTAAAAATACTCCTTAGAGGTATTATCGTCGCTATTTTGGTCCTTAAGAGCTCTCAGTTAACATGTTTTTGACTTTTTTATTTCTATTTTCTTTATGATAGATTTAACCAATATTTAAAAGTCATACTACATTTTGACTTAAGATTATCGGTAAGCGACTCTTGCCTTCTTGTTTGACCTATAATTCTCACGACATCAACGCATCTAGCCAATTGAGGGTGTTTTTCCCAATATGTCTTACAACCCACTGGCTTTGTGGATGTTCTACTAGTGGCTGGTCCGCTCAGTGATTTGCTCGGCCCACGGGTGCTATTGAAGGCTCTGCCTGTAGAAAACTTATGTCGACAATCGACATTTTGAAACAGTTTGGTGGAGCTAAAATTTTGCAAGAAAGAGTTCGTGCGCCGCATTCCATCATCTGTAAGTCTCAATAGTTTTCTTCAGAGCCAATGGCTTTATTCAGATCAGTGAGACTGAAACCGTGTATGCGCCACTATACTGGCAATGTTTTTCGCGCGCCCGGGACGAAAGGCATATTACCACAGATCACCATCGTGTTTTGATTTTTTTCAATCATTATGTGGCGTTGAGCGGGGCGTTTAGTATAAGATTTGACAAAAAAATGCTGCA
>CAJQKX010000226.1 GCA_905479025.1 uncultured Paraglaciecola sp. | reverse complement strand
ATAGACAGGGCCCTAGTACAGAGACAGATCGATCTTTTCCACAGCAAGTTCTTGAATCTAGAGATCTAAATATACTTAATGCGCAGCTTGGTGCCCAGTGGGATCAGTTAACTGTTAGATTGTTTGGGCAAAATTTGACCAATGATCTAAGGTCAATTAATCCGTCCCGAATTGGAACCTTTACTCAAAACCGTCCGCGTACTTTGGGTGTAAGAGTCAATTACGAGTTCTAAAGTATGAGTTAGGCAATAACCTTGAGTTTCTAAATGTGACTCAAGGTTATTCTTTCGATTATCCCCAGCACAGCACTTATATAAAACCTACTTTTTCTAACAAACTTTTGAGTAAGTTGAATAGCAGGCGCATCAAATATAAATGGAGTTACCAATGAACAATGATACTCAGTCTAGATATCAGCAAGCACAAGCATTAAGTCAAGGTCAGCTAACAACCAATATTATTAAAAATGACGTGATTCTCCCGCACTGGATTAATGACAGTAAAAGCTTCTGGTATGTGCGTAATGGTGAGAAGGGCAGAGAATTTGTTCTCGTCAATGCAAAGGATGCAGCTAAAGGTTTGGTATTTAATCACGAAATTCTTGCCGATCAATTGCACGCAGCAACCGGTCTAGATGTGGATAGCAATGACCTTCCGCTAAGTGACTTGATCATAAGTTTATCGCCGACGATTGCTTACTTTCAGGCCTTTGATAAGCAGTGGCAATTCAATACTGAAGAATCAAAAATTAAAGAAATAAAGTCTACATCAAATGATTTACATTATGCACAAGATGGCGTGGCCCCTATCGTTCTGGATAAGCATGGTCTTCCCGAAGCACTCTTGTCGCCTGATGGAAAGCTGGCCGTATTTGTTCGCGATTACAACTTATGGCTTCGTGATACTGCTACAGGTAAAGACAGAGCCTTAACCACCAATGGATCAGCCGATCAAGGTTATGGCATAACAGGCGGTTTTGATAGCGCAGTTCAGGCCCGCTGGTCGCCGGATTCAAAACGTCTACTGACGGTTCAATTAAATACCCAAGGGGGAATCCAGCGGCCATTCGTTTCCTTTGCTCCTGAGGATGGCACTCTCAACCCTCAGGTCACTCGGGTGGCGGTGAGCTACCCAGGCGATGAAAAGGTTAGCAGTTATCAGCTTTTCTGGATAGTACTGGAAACAGGTGAAGTCCACTTCGTAGACTATGCGGTACAACCGTCTATTCCTTCCGGTTGTTCTTCCTGGGGGTTTTTCTCAAATAACTTGGGGTGGTGGTCGACTGATAGTCGTCGGGCCTTCTTTATTGATGTCACACGGTCAGCAGATACTGTACGCCTTGTTGAACTGGATACCCAGACCGGCCTTACACGGGTATTATTTGAAGAAACCTCCGACACAATGGTTAACTTGTGCCCAAATTTTTTCGATTTTCCATTGTTTCTTCCGCTCCCCGATAGTGATGAGTTGATTTGGTATTCAGAGCGCAGTGGTTGGGGACAGCTTTACCTCTATGACCTAACGACCGGTGAGCTAAAACATCAAATTACTGGAGGAGAGCCCTCAGCCAACAGTGAAGGTTGGCTGGTTCGTGACGTCGTGCAATACGATCAAAAGAAGCGCGAACTGATTATTCAAACTGCTGGACGGGATCCTGACATCAATCCCTATTACCGTGATATCTGTAAGGTCAATATCGATACCTGCGAATTGACCACGCTGCTATCAGATAACATTGATCATACGGTTACTCATCCACGGCACCTTATCGTTTTGGGTTTGCGCGAAAAGAGCCCAGCATTGGTAGTTCAGGGTGCTGTGAACGGCGTATCCCCCAGTGGCGAGTTTATTGTCACCAGCCGTTCGCGGGTAGATACGCCGACGTCTACGGTTCTTCTTGATCGCAATGGTCGAGAAATTATGGTCGTGGAAACGGCGGACGTGTCCAATCTCCCCGAGGGATGGGTTTGGCCAGAGCCAGTCATGATGAAAGATGCAGAAGGTAACAATGAACTCTATGGGGTGATCTATCGTCCCCCCGGCTTCTCAGTCGATAAATCATATCCTGTTATTGATTATGCTTGGACAATGAGGGGAGCCGGTACCGTGCCAGTGGGAGCCTTTCATTTAGACACTATGATTGGTTACACCTACACATTGTCAACCGCCCTTGCCGCACTGGGATTTATTGTGGTCTCTATCGAGGGACGTGGAACACCATTTAGGGGGAAACAATTTCAAGATTATTATGCCGATGATATCGCTGGAGAGCATGTTCTTGATGATCATGTGGCGGGTATTAAACAGTTAGCGCAACGCGATCCTTCAATGGACCTTAGCCGTGTGGGCATTGTTGCGGCGGAGCAAAGTCCCTTTGCAGTTTATGGGGCAGTACATCATTCGGACTTTTTTAAGGTCGCCGTGCAACACTGTTTTGCGGACCCACGATATGGGTTAGCTGGCCATGGTGAAATGCATTTTAACCACTCACAACAGATCGATGATTCTAACAATGGGCTCGGCAAAATAAAACATATTGAGGATTTTGTCGGATCACTGAATGCAAAACTTTTGCTAATCCAGGGAATGCTATCGTTTGCGGTAGGTTCCACCTTCGGACTGGTGGAAGCTTTACAAAAAGCCAATAAAGACTTCGATATGATCTGCTTACCTAATATGACTCACCAAATGACCGGTTACACTATCCGGAGGGAGTGGGATTATATGATTAAACATCTGCAAGGTATCGAGCCACCCAAAGAGTTTTCATTAACGGTCGGAGAAGAAACTATTACCGAAAATCTTGAGTCCTCTACTTCAGAGTTTTTGGAGATGATGGGCGGCACCACCGACGAAAAACAACCCGCCTAAAAATCAGGCTCGGCGTGCCTGTTTATAGTCGTGCTTTATACCCGCATTTCACAACTATACCCAAACGCCACCCACCGAGCTGACCCCTAAACCGGCCAGCTCATTTTTTTATCTAACGTTAATTACTGACCCTAAAAGTATTTTAAAGTAAGAATTGAAACCCTCGTCGCTTTTGGCTGCGAGGGTTTTTAGTTTCTGGCTTGTTCTTTTTTCTAGTTAAGTAATCGTTTGTTCGTTTTTTGTATTGGTTTTAGCGGGCGCAACTTATCGAAGGCTAGGGTGTCTGCTTTTCTCTAGAGTTTTTTAAAGAGGTTTTTTGATTTTTACACGGCCTCTAAAAAAACGTTATGAAAAAAGCGGAGCATGTATTAGGCTCAATAAAAATACACCATATTTTAAGGCCAAACACGGTCATTACTCTATGGGTTCCATGCTTGGTTTGCGGGTCCTGTTTGTGGTACGTAGCCAACGTCAATAAACTTTCATTCATGGTATATTTTTTTATTTTCTATGCCCCCTTTTTGATTATATTGTTTATTCAAAAAATTAAGGTCCTTCGGGCGGGACGCACTAAAGTGCGCGCCTGTATGAAGCGTTTGCTTGCTTTGGAGTTCACATCATGAATTACGAGACATTAGATACCATTGCTGATGCTTATATTCCAGCGTTGGCGATTTTTGGATTGCTTACAACGGCTTTTGTATCTTCAAATTCCCAGAGTTGGGTAAAAACAGTTTTCTACCGTTTATCATTTTTAAGCATTTTTCTTGGGGTTGCTTATGGCTTTATGTTTCTGGATAACGCCTACCATATATGGCCAAAACTGAGATTAGACTATAGTACGCACGCGGCGGTTTCGTTTGTGCTGGTGTTGTTCTTGGGGCTGTTAATACCTAAGTTGTTCCCGCTATGGACAACGTCATTAGTAGCTTATTATGGTTTGATGTTATATCAGGAAAACCATAGTTTGACGGATATTGTTTCTACGACATTTGTAGTGGCTGTAGCAATAACTATTATCTTTGTACCACTATTAAACGGGAGAAAAGCTAACAAATTATGAATTTTTGGGGGAATTCGGGGGACAGTGACTTTAACTCCTGAAACTGGGGTTAGTTCAGATGAAATTTTTTACAACCTCATGATTTGTGGAGTGTTCACTGGGCTAGGAGTCATAGGGACAGGAGCACCTGCTTAAGTATAAAGTGATGCAAATGGCACCGCAGTGAAGAAGTGGTTATCTATTTTCATGGGTAATGTAATCGCCTCTGCCACTATAAACCTGTTCGAAATCTTTAAGTATCCTCGCTTGCACATAGGATCTGAACCAACTGGTTCTGGCTCGGTCGCTCTTGTTTTGAACTTCAGGGTAACCGCCATTAAGGATT
Source organism: uncultured Paraglaciecola sp. (assembly GCA_905479025.1). The sequence continues at coordinate 1,223 of CAJQKX010000226.1, read as the reverse complement.
TTTTTACACAGGTCTTGCTTTGAGGTGGTTACGTCTCCTTGTTCAATAAAGTTTGAATCAATAATTCGGTGAACGGTGTTATGCGTTTTGCCTTCTAGTTCTGTGAGGCTAAGTGGATACATGGTCAGAATATCCATGTGTCCTGGCAGGCGGTCTGTAATTTCTTTTCCGGCAAATACATCTGTTGACCCCGTCAATAAGAACTTACCTTTTTGGTGTGGTGGTAATAAATCTGATACTTGCTTGATGGCTAGCACGAGATCGGGGATATACTGCACCTCATCAATGCTTATATTTTTCCCTTCGTAGGCATCAATAAAGCCTTCAGTGTCTGAATCCGCTGACTCTCGATAAGCTTGTTCATCCTGGGTGATGTATTGCCGCCCTGTGTCTTCAGAAAGCTGCCTTGCCAATGTACTTTTACCGGCCTGCCTTGCACCGGGGACATAAACTACCCTGAATTCCTCTAATGACTCAAGAATGCGTTTTCTGATGTGTCTTGCATACATAGCAGTTACCGGGTTGTATTCGCTAGAGAGGATTAATAAAGTTATCGAGAGATATAAGCATAGTTATCGGGAGATATATCGGTAATTATCGGGGGTAGAATGAGTGACAGGCAAAGAAAAAAAGATCGACTATTTTTCTTTGCTATAAATAACATTGAACTTCAATAAGTGAGCTCTCAATCAAAACCACAAAAATACGAATAGCAGACATAGCAATACAGTCATGAAGCGTCTGAAGTTCCGCTGCCCCAGTGTTTCTCTAGCAACCAATCGTTGAAGTAATTGTGGGCCTTTGAATATATTCATCCACCGTTCAGTGACAATAATTGAAACTGAATAAAAGGTAGTTTATTCTGCTGCTTCTTTTGTTGCAAACGGAGTAGCAACTATGAATACAACGGATGTTAATAAGTTACTGGCTCAAGGTGAGTCACTGCGGCTAGAGTTTAAAGCTTGTCGCAAGGCCTTGAATAGGGATGTGTACGAAACGGTTTGTGCTTTTCTTAACCGTAATGGCGGTGAGTTATTGCTTGGCGTGGATGATTCTGGTTTTTTTTCTGGTATAGCCTCGGCATTTGTTACTCAGATTAAAAAGGATTTTGTTACTGCCATCAATAACCCTCAACTGATTAACCCTCCTTGTTATTTGGAAATTAGAGAAGTGGTCTCTGATGGGAAAACGCTTTTGTACGTGCTGGTTCCTGAGAGTTCACA
>CAJQKX010000225.1 GCA_905479025.1 uncultured Paraglaciecola sp. | reverse complement strand
TGCTGAGCGATTGGTCAATTTCATAATTAATATATTCTCGATTTTGTATACCGTATGTTACGAAAACAACAGTAACGCTAGTGTTTTGAAGACCCTCTCGAATCAATTGTTTTATTGTTTCCGGCTTCCCTTTCGATGACTCCCAGAGCGAAGCATCTTGAAACCCCGCAGAAGTGCTTCCTGTAATATTTGGAATATTACGAATTTGGTTCACCTTGAAAATATGTTTGTAATGAAAACTAAAAAAAACTCTTCTGCTCATACCAATGCTCCATGAATACTGTAAATATTATCTAGGCCAGAAATTCTGGCCTAGATAATATAAGCGAATATAAATCAATCGTTAGAATTTCTAATTTGTATAGCCTCTTCGATCCAATCTTCGATGTTATCTGCAATATAATTATAAACACCCTGACTTGTTTCTCTTGGCGGATCATATGCTTTAGCTATGCTTGAAAAACGCTTTCCAGACGGCCCATGTGTAACGTAATACAATGGATTGCTTCCCTTAGATGATTGATCTCCATTGCTGTTCTTAATTTTGTGAATAAAAATCACTAGAACACCTTTACCTTTATTCCACGACTCTTTTATTTCATAATTTATCCACTTTCGATCTGCTGTATTTGTTCCCGCCAAAATAATTGAACACGTCCTACCTTTTATTTGGTCTGAAATCCATTCCTTAATCTTTTTATCACCACCACCTGTCACTGTTTCCCAATCGTTGTCAGAGGCTGGCTTATTTCCCTCAACTGAACCAATATTGCGTATTGTGGAAACTCTCCAATTATCTGGTTTATAGTGGAAACTATAAAAACATTTTCTAGCCATGATTCTCTCCTTGTTAATATAAACAAAAGTAATTACACAAAATATTATTTTGTCAGCTCATTAATAAAATCGATTAAAATATCCTCTTTTTCTGACAATTCAGTTTCTTCGTTCGATAGACTTCCTAAGAAAACTTTAGCCACATCAGGGTTTGGGTAATAATCGCTTAAATACTGCATAACCGTTTCAGAGATGGCTTTTGCAGCATATCCAGTACACGCAACTGGAATACAGAAAACCCCGTTTGATGCTGCCATCTCAAATTCGCTAATAACTCCATTCGCATCGACTATGTCCCCGTCAGAATTCTTGTTACCAAAAAGAAATATCGCTATCCCACAAAGCGAAATCATTTTATCCCTGTACTCTTCCCAAAGCACAGGTAATTCTTTATCTCCAGTTTTAAATTGCGGGAATGGCCTTAATACAAGCTGTGATTCAGAGTACTTCAATGGTTTGCTATGTATAGCTTCGAGTGCGCCATTAATTACTGCGCTTCCAACGCCCCATCCAAAGCCATTTACAATTCGATAATTTGATTCAATTAGTTTTTTGGAAACACGATGAATAAACTCAACTGCTTCAAACCTACTATAAGGATCATATTTTTCAGCACTTCCCGAAACGAACACCGACCTCATTTTAAATCTATTTTGAATTTCTTTAAGAATATCGGTAATTTCTTCATAGCTTTCCACAAGAAGCGATTTTATGCCATACCTCTTTAAATCATTAATAACCAGTGCTTGTTTACGAGTATTGTATTTAAGCGTTGCTTTATCTCGATTCAATCCATCCCTAAGAATATGTTTTTTAACAATGCAGTAATGCTGTTTCTTATCGCCTGAAAATCTAAAATTTAATCGACTGAGAACATAATCTAAATTTGGATCAGTAAAGCTAAATCCAAGAAACAAAAATGTCTTTGTAGTTAATTCTCCAGTTAACGCATTTATAAAACCTTCATGCGTCCTATGATACTGTTCGTACTGCTCCTTCGTAAGTATTGCTTCTGAGGGAACGCTTACATCACCATGCATTTTATAGACAATTACATCTCGTTTTGGTTTATTATCAATAAGCTGTTTTTCGTTGAATTTTATGTCAGGCACTTTATCTGCATGAAGAAACGACTGTTCAATCAGCGTGTCGTAGTTAGTAGTCCACACTGATGAAACTGGCAAAGTCGCTATTATACGATGTTTATCCGTTTCTTCCGTGTCATCTATAAATTCTTCTAAAATCTTTTTGCTAATTTTTGTTCTATTTTGATTCTCGTTGACATGAAACTGCGCAAGAGAAATCAGATCTGTCTCTTTTTCGATGTCTAGTCCAATGTCATTCGCAATATCCCGCATCAACTCAGACCAATTCACAAAGCCTGCGGGAATCGATAATCCGGCTCCAGCAAAAATTGATGCTGTCCCTTGGTCAAGCTCCTTGACATAGTCCTTGATGAAGGATTCAATTTCGCGACTAAAACTCATTTCAATTCCAACAGTTTCTTCTTTGTTTATCCAGCGCTATATGTCCACTTTGGGTCGAGAGCAGAAAAAAACAAGAGCAACGAAGTAAAATATCTTGAAGATAATACCAACCATTCCATTTCTCCTTGGCTGCGGATACTCACTGTTTCTCTTTCGCTTATAAAAGCGACCCATTACAAAATTAGCGAAGAGATACTAACAAATAGGAATGACTTATTAAGAATAAAAAGCATAAACCGCAATAACTTTTACGTTTGCCAAACGCATCGAATAAAAAACTCATCCTTGGTTTTAATAAAAAAATTTTTTAGACTAAATACAAATAAAAGAACGAATAGATAAATTATATGGATATGCATTGCACCATCAAAGTAATGAAGAAATCAGGATATTTTATGCCGCCGCCCTATTCCGAAAACTCAAGTACCTCT
>CAJQKX010000224.1 GCA_905479025.1 uncultured Paraglaciecola sp. | reverse complement strand
GTTGTCAATATGTTCAATTGGGTATGAGACTCGGGTGTTTTCTGTTTTAGCGTTATCAAAGTAGTCAGGTATATTGCCCTTTACCACAACATTTTCTAATAAGGCGTTACGTCTAATGGCATTATGAATTTCTGGCTCTTTATTGGCATCTAAGTCAATTGTTTTGGCATAACATCCCCCCTCGAAATTAAAGATCCCCTCATCGTCCCAGCCATGTTCATCATCACCAATTAATGCTCGTTGTGGATCAGCTGATAATGTGGTTTTTCCGGTCCCTGATAAACCAAAAAATATAGCGGTATCATTATCTTTACCGACATTGGCCGAGCAATGCATCGACGCTATGCCTTGCAGAGGAAGAAAATAGTTCATCATTGAGAACATACCTTTTTTCATTTCACCGCCATACCAAGTCCCCCCTATCAATTGCATTTTTTCAGTTAAGTTAAATGCGACAAAGGTTTCAGAATGGGTGCCGTGTTTTTCAAAATGTGGATTGGATGTTTTTGAAGCATTCATCACCACAAAATCAGGCTCAAAATTATCAAGCTGCTCCTCTGTAGGACGAATAAACATATTTTTGACAAAGTGTGCTTGCCAAGCAACTTGCATAACAAACCTGACATTAAGTGCGGTATTCGAATTTGCACCACAAATGGCATCCACCACATACAGATCGCTATCTGAAAGTTGTTGTTGACTGACTTTTTTTAATGCTTGCCAAGTGTCTAAGGAAATGGGCTTGTTATCGTTGTTATTGTCAGCGGTTCTCCACCAAACAGTATCCTTGGTGGTATCATCTTTTACTAAAAACTTATCTTTGGGCGAACGCCCTGTATATATTCCGGTATCGACATTGACTGCCCCTGAATCTGTTACTGTTCCTTTTTCATAACCCGTTAAGGCTTCATCAGTTTCGGCGGCGAACAATGTGTCATAACTTGGATTATGGACAATGTTGCTGATGTTGTTGAGCCCAATGCTGTTGAGATGCGCGCGGACTTTATGGAGTCTGATATTGTTTGATGCGCTGGGCTGCTGTTCTTTGATTGTCATAAGTTGATCCAATAGTGATTATCTTGAGCTTTTTTGCCAAACGATACTTTTTAAAAAAATATCGCGCTGCGTGTACCGGACATGTCATCTGTTGCGTTCCTACTTAGTTTTATACACAAACCAAAAGGATAAATCACAACAACGGCTATATCTTGGTTATAAGTGCTGTGAATAAAAGATGACAGAGCCCAAAAGTCATAAGATTGAAGCGTCAATAACCTCTTAAAGCCTCAAATAAGAACAATAATGTATGTCTTTTTACTTTCACTTACCTTCACTTCACGTACTTCCATCACCCAGAAAGATATATTTTAGTTGTGAGCATGTAAGCATGTAAGCATGTGAGCATGTGAGCATGTCAAGGGTAAACATAGAATGGGTGTGAGAAATTAAGTAAGTAATGTATGTGTGTATGATTGACGGTTTATTCTGAGGGATATGTATTCGATGAGCGTGACTATGGCGCTAACCTGACGCAAACATGGCTGTAACCTGACGCTAATAAGGCTGATGTAGATGATGTAATGGTCGACGTAAACTGACTGAAATAGACTATTGGGCTGTCAGTGAAATAGTGTCTATTGCTTATAAAAAAGAGAGCCTGAGTGCTCTCTTTTTTCAAATTAGAGTGAAATTACGCTTTTTTCACTGCTGGTTTCGTCGCTAATTTAGCAACAGCAGCCGTTAATGCGTCAATTTTGTCACTTAAGTCTGCAATTTTTTTGTCAGTGTCAATATTGTTAAGACCAAGCTTAGTGCGAACGGTTTCGATGCGAGTTTCGATTTCAGTTTTAGCCGCTACTTTGGTTTGCACGTCTTTAACTTTATCTTTGCCTTCTGTTTCAAGTTTTTCACCTTTAACAACTAACTCATCAAACAACTTGTTTGAGTCAGTAGACAATGTTTCAAAACGGCCTTTCACTTCTTCGTAGCCTTTACCGTATGCGCCAAGACCCGCTAACCATACTTTACGCGCCATTTCTTCTGCTGAGGCGGCTTTTTCTTTGATCATGTCGATATTGTTCATAATATTTACTCCGTGGATGTTTAAAATTAAGTCTCTGCTTTCGATGAAATATATATTACGGATGAAAATTAGAAATCGCATACTAATTAATCAATCTTATTCTGGTTTTTTAATCAAAGGGTAAAGATGGAATAAATGTTGGAGTTGATTAAGGTCATTTTTACCGCCCAGAAAAGCCGGATATTGCTGATTGCTTAGGCTTGGGATAGCGATTACTCTGTCTCAATACCTGTTAAGATTAACTCGTTAACGTAAATGAGAAGTGTATGTCAAAAATAGACGTGAAGACTAAATCAGGTCGGGTGAGTGGATTTTGCGATCCGAAATTCCATCATGTCGCTGAAGAATTTGTGAAAAATTTTGAAGTGCGTGGAGAAATAGGCGCATCGGTGTCTCTTAATGTTGAAGGTGAGACATTAGTGGATTTGTGGGGGGGATATAGCGAGCCAGATACAAAAACGCCTTGGGCGAAAGATACCCTATCACTGGTTTTTTCTTGCACGAAAGCCGCTACCGCACTGTGTGCCCATAGGCTTATCGATCAAGGTAAAATGGAACTTGACGCATACGTAAGCCAGTACTGGCCAGAATTTGCTCAAAATGGTAAACAGAATGTGACTGTGAGGATGATGCTAAACCATTCTGCTGGGTTGCCCGCATTTCGCGAGCCAATCAAAGAGGGGGGCTATTATGATTGGGACTACATGATTGAGCGCTTATCTGCAGAAGCACCTTTTTGGGACCCAGGTACGCGTAATGGATACCACCTGATGTCCTTCGGTTGGACTGTTGGGGAGCTTGTTCGGCGTGTGTCGGGAATGTCACTGGGTCGTTATTTTAAAGAAAATTTTGCTGAGCCCTTGGGACTCGATTATTGGATTGGTTTGCCTGAAGAGCATGAGGAACGCACCGCACGCATGCTCCCTTACACGCCGAGTGCTGAGGATAAACCCACAGATTTTATAACCCATATAATGACTAAACCGGCTTCTATTCAACATTTATGTTTTCTCAATTCCGGTAACTTTCAACCCAACTGCCGTGAGGCGCATGCCGCAGAAATAGGTGGTGGTGGGGGGATTGCCAACGCTCGCGCACTCGCAGGATTGTTTGCACCTTTAGCCAATGGAGGCAGCTTAAATGGTGTCACTCTACTATCAAGTGATCATATCGCTAAGATGAGTGCGGTTTCTATGGCGACAATGGAAGATGCAACTTTGTTGATCCCCACGCGTTTTGCTCTGGGTTTTATGAAGTCAATGGATAATCGTTACCGCAGTTCGGGTGATTTGGAAACTGCTATTATCGGAGATAAGGCTTTTGGTCACGTTGGAGCAGGTGGCAGTATTGGTTTTGCCGATCCTGAATGTCATCTTGGGTTCGGTTATTCCATGACTAAAATGGGGGCTGGTTTAATGTTGAATGATCGTGGTCAAATGTTAGTGGATGCAGCGTATACAGCATTGGGTTACCGCACCAATGAGCCCGGACATTGGGTGAAGTAATGCAATAGTTGGCTGGGTATTTGATAAAAGCATTAGGTTGTGTTGTTAACCTTTTCCTTTCCTTTCTTTTCTTTCCCCCCCCCCTTTTTTTCCTTTTTCCTAACTCTCACCCCCCCCCTGACTTAACAGAAGGTCATTTTTAAACGCTCAGTGTTTTCAAAATAC
>CAJQKX010000223.1 GCA_905479025.1 uncultured Paraglaciecola sp. | reverse complement strand
GCATCCACGCCAGCGGTAGAGTTAACGATAACAGCTATATCGCCTAAGGATATATCTAAATCTCTTATCGCACAGGTGCTAAGTGCTAACTCAGAGATAGATGTCTTGATAATATTTTTAAAAAAAATTATTTTTTTTTCTGAAGGATGCAACTTTAAGCAGCCAGTAGTTTTAAATTTAACGCAGGCACTATCTATTGCATTAACAATAATCTTAATGACGGCTCTATCTATTGGGTTCGGAAAAAAATATATCCTCTTGCCAAGCTCGGGAGGCCTATAAGCTCGCTCAAGCTTCGTCACTTCCATCAATATATTACCTACAACTGATATCTGGCTTGGCAATACTTCCCTTTTAATGAGCCACTGCCTAGAAGACTCGCCCCAAACCATAATTTTATCCGCATAAACTGGGACATACCCATATCCCCAAATGGTAGCCCCGTGTTGATACACAATTGTTTTAATATTCGATTTTTTTCCAAGAATGACGGCCATTTTTGCAACCCGATGCGCGTCTGATGCGACAACAATCACTCTTGGCTTCTTATGCTTCAAAATAGATTCAATCGCCTGCCGCTCAAACAGTAAAAAAAAGGATTGGCAAAGAAAGTACCTTTTAACTGATCCGCATAAGCGGCGGCCCACAACGAGCTCTAATTCGTTATAACACTCATTCATACCTTTTAAAAAAGTAAAATACCTTGAGAAACTCTTTAAAACTTTAAGAAAGTCTGCAAAAGCAAAAACCCCAAACCAGGTCAGTTTTCCCTTGACAGAACACTGCTCAGAGATTGCGTGGTCAATAGTAACTGCGCCCACCGATTCGCCCTTAGCAACAAGGCTGATAGCTAACAAATTCAAAGCATCAATCATAGGCTTGTTGTTTATGTCATAGATGAACAAATAATCTTTTTCCTGAATATCGTCATCTCCACTAAAAAAGCTAAGTAGAGCTCTAAGCACTCCGTCCAACCCCAAGCGTTTCACCATTTGCTTGATAGATAGCCCATCATCTGCGACCTGAGCGCGCTTGTACAGTTGCTCGAAAACTTTGAGCCTAAGTAACTCCCCCATCGAAACACCGTCAAACTCACTACTATCATGGCCATCAACTTTGAACCACGTTTGAGCAATCTCCTCACACCGGCCTTCCGATAAGCTCATTTCCCGCTCTCCACCATCTCATTATAATAGGAGATATCACTTTCTAAATACGGCGTCAGTTTCTCACGCCACCAAAATGGAGGCTCAGGGTTATCAGCCTCCATTAAATTCAAGCTTTGCAATCGTCGATTCATTTTTCGGAGAAGTATTTTTAAGAAAGATGGCATTGGCCAATCAATCACCCGCATACGCCTAACGACAGCACCAAACCTAGCGAACCATATCAGCCTAGGAACTCTGGAAAAATTCCTATCAATTCCAGTAACATCATAATCCACTTCAATCTGTAGAAATTTCTCTAGCCTTTTACACAGCGTCTTTTGATCGTTTTCAATTTGATCCAGTGTAAAAACAATCACTCTGTCTGGTCCGAAAATCAGCGACCATGCCTCGATTCTATGTTTGAACCTACTATAATCGACAAGGTAATCTTGCTCCAAGTCGCTATGATGAATTTCCTTCAAAGTCCTCAACTCCTCGCCCATTTTAAGTCTGTGACAATAGTGGGACCATGCTCTCGACAAGGGCTCTCTTATAACAAATATTATTTTTGCCTCTGGATTATAGTTAAATACTCTATCACATACCCCAGTGCCCATAGAGTATTCCACCGTACCATCTATCAAATACCTATTGCGGCCATAAAAGTCGTGGTACCAGTCGATGCTTTTTTTATTGGCGAAACAGAAGAAAGCAGGTTCTTTTTCTAAACCACCTGAAACACGCGCCTGATTACTCAGTAAAGAATATATATAACTCGATCCGCTCTTTGCAAAACCAGCCAGAAATAAATTGACCTTCATACTATTTCACCCATCTACGGTAGCTCAGATAATTAGCCACTGAATAGAATAGATAACAAAAGAATAGAGACGCCTGAATAGATGCGATTTCACCCGCACCGATACCAGATAATTCCAAAATTAAAAAACAGCTAAGACCCACCAAAATTGCTAAAAGGGAAGATAAATTAACGATTGAAATCATTTTCACCGATTTTAAGGCAGCAGAAAAAACCACCCCTGGCATGAGGACGAGAAATAACGAAAATCCGGTTATGAATTCGATCCTCACAGCACGAATATTCCCAGTAAAAGGGATCTTGAACTGAAATAAAGCCAAGTAGATCAACAAAAAAATCGCAACAAACAAGACGCATAGAACCGCGCCATAAGCTGACATACTGGTTTTACGAGACACACTAGAAGACGCTCTATATATCTTAGGCTCAATAATTTGGCTGCTTATTGTTAAAAACAAGAAACCAATCATCATAGAAAAAACGACCACTGAATAAGATCCTGAAGTATCCATTAAAAAAAATTCGGCCAACCATCTATCGAAAGTTCCAAGCACGGCAAACAAAAAAACAGATGCCATGTAATCTAATTTTGCGTCAGCATAAAAGCCAGGCCCCGCGGGTTTAGATATTTGTTCTCGGAGGCCTGCGAGCTTCTGCGCTTGCCAAAATAAAAATACAGCCTGAACCAATAACGATAAGAAGTAGCAGAAAAAGAGCTCATAGATACTCGTTTTTATTATAAGTAATCCAGCAACTAGAAAAACAAACGCCCCCAAAACAGTAGACAAGAATAAAGTATGAATTTTTTCTAACGACCTAAATAATTTCACGTGAAGCTGACAGACACTCCAAGCAATAGCTATCAATATCCCTAGCGAAATAAACTTATACTCTTTCCCAAATAAAAATGATAAGGCGATTAGAAGAGCCAGACCCCAATCGACAGCGACCTTCCTGCGGGCAAAAATAAAGGCAGAGAATAATTGCTCAGTATTTTCACGACCATGTAATATCGGCAACTGAATTGCCAGATAAGGCAGCAATCCTCGGCCCATGACCACGCTATATCCAGCAAACGCTATTATAATCGGCCAATGGCTATACTCATCCATCCCAAGAACGTCGGCCGCGTAAACGAACATCACAAACCTTGATAGTGCTTGAAAAAGCAACGAGCCACCATACAGTCCATCCCACAAGTAAGGCCTCATCGCTAACTTCCTATAATTGAATCTGATAGGCAATCTTTGCGCGAATAAATAAAAAGAATAAACCCAAGCATCGCACCGGTAATCGGCTGAGTTATCACGTGACCTAAAAATAACGAATGAAGCAATATGACAATAAGAGAAAAAGCCAGCATCCCAAAGAAAACTTTCTTGGTATTTAAAAGAAAGTTCAACATCGGCCGAAATAAAGCGGCCATTATGATCATGTATATAAAAAACCCATAACAGCCGACAATGTCGATCGGGTCCACCTCGACCCTTTTACCCCACGAGTGATAAGTAAAGAAACTACCCTGGTCTTGCACAAGACGATAAAATTCAGTTGCCGTCCGACCAAAAAATAATTCTGCTACCTCTGATCCAGCAATAATATCTAACCCTACTTCAAAGAGGCGTCCTCTGGGGGCTGAGCCGTCCAACATCAAAAGAAACTTTCCTGTTAGGTAAGGGTCGTTGAGGACGAGTGTAAAAACCATCATCCCGACAGCTGCCGTGCCGCCGAGAACAACTAGAAAAAGCCAAATCTTACTTACTGCTGGCGCGGCCTCACTTCGAAGGAAAAAAAACGACGCCACTAGTGGCGACAGTAATGTAGCCAACAATCCAAGCCTCGTCCCAAGAATTATTGCGGCGACCATACCGAGAGCGCAATTTAACACAAACCACCGACCGTAAGCCAAAGCGCCATAAGAGGAATAGAGTATTGATATTACCAACAACAACGCCATATCATTCTGGTTCAACATGATGCCTTTTTGCCCAAACGAGCCTTCACTATAAGTTTCCGACTGCACTCCCAACAAAACCGAACCGATGATGCCTATCGAAAGAACAAAACCTGACAACGAAAAGACAGTCACTACTAACCTTTGATTAATTACCACCCCCTTGCCAAAAAAAGAAAGAGTAGCCGCGAATGCAATAGGGAAGATAATTTTTGTCATCTGCTGCAGCTCAAAGGCCAGATTGAAATCCGAGCCCTGCACTAAATGATGTACTGAATATAGCAAAAAGCTGAAACAAATTAGATAAATCGATCTGAACGGCGCCTTCCTAGCCAATAGCATGCCTAACATAACGATCGCACCCCTGATACTAGGCCCCGCGAAAGAGAGCCATGGCATAAAATGGGCGCCTAAGCCGTTCAGAAGATCAGAAAAATAATTAATAAAAATTAAGGCATAAAGAGTGCTTTTTCTCTTGATGCGCAAAATACACGTCATTTTAGATACTCAATCCAGACGCTCCCACTGTATTTTTTCATCGGCTTGAATTTCTCTCAGGACTGTTTTTCCAATAAGCTTGTCCCACAGCACAGGACTAATGCCATCGCCGGGCCTCTTAGCTACAATATTGGTTTCGTTAATGACATCACCAACAGACAAGAGGCGCGCCGCTACGACGCTCCGACGAGCATGACGGATAGCCAACTCTTCATTTTCCAACTTTTTTTGCCCATCTGAAATCAAACACTTATATTTTTTCGCCTTTAAGCAAAAGACTTTCAAATCATCTATATTCATTGCATGGTAGTGATCGTTACCCTGCAGGCTCTTATCGTGCGTAAAGTGCTTCTCTAAAATATTAGCCCCCAATAACATCGCCGCCTCTAAAGCACTGATTGTTTCATCGGGCTCAACGTGATCGGAATAGCCAATAACAATATCGGAAAACGCTCTTTTAAGCGTACTAATCATGCCTAGCTGAGCATTTTCTTCAGGCGTTGGATAATTTAGAACGCAATGTAATAAAGCAATAGCACTCGCACCAGATGCTTTTGCTGTCTGAACCGCAAACTCAATCTCCGGCAAAGTCGCAGCTCCTGTCGAGATAATGAGCGGCTTTTTATATGCCGCACACTTCCGAATCAATGGTACATTTGTAATATCAGCGGAGGCAATCTTAAACGCAGGCATAAGTGTTTCTAAGAAATCAACGGCATCCAAATCGAAGGGTGTGGACATGAAATGTACGCCCTTCTTATTACAATGCGCAGCCAGCTCAATGTACTCTTTCTCACCGAAGCAGTCGTATTTTTGAAAAAGCTTATATTGGCTATCTGTCGTTTCTTTAGATTGATCCCAATATGCCGGGCTGTTTTTAGACGCTATTAACCCCGCTTTATATGATTGAAATTTTGCAGCATGGGCACCACCCGCGGCAGCCTCATTAATAAGACGCTTTGCAAGCTCTAAATCGCCCTCATGATTGACGCCGATTTCCGCTATAATATAAGGATTTAAATTGTCGCCAACTTCAAACTCACCGATTTTAAATGATGCACCCATATGAATTTACCTTTCTAATAAATCAATAATTCTTTTAATAACCCGTTTTTTTCCAAGAGAAAAATTCTTTTGCTTTGATTTTGCAATCATATCCATTCTCTTTTCTTTATTTTCCACAACATCCCTAAAGGATGAAATAATATCTGCGTTTTCAACAAGCTCTCTGTTACCTAAGTTTATTACTCCGTTATCTAAAGCCAAGAACTCATGGGTGGCTTCTCTTTCATTTTGACATATGACTATTGTTGGAACATGCAGCGCAGCAAGTTCTAAAACAGTCCTACCCCCCGAAGTAATAGCCACATCCGCCTTATTCATATAATCAGATATCCTTTTAGTCCCCTTAGCCACATCCACTACTAAATCCTGATAATCCTTTACTATCTCAGTAAGTATGTTTTGCCCTATAAAACCTGGACCTGTTACGATATCAACAGCAATGCTTTTTTCTTTACAGTATTGAGCTATTAATTTTAAACAACGAGCAGCTAAATTGCCCTCATCAACACCACCAAATGTAAGGAGTATTCGGTTCACTTTCTCACTTATCGGCGCCTTTTCTATATAAAGGAATTCATCCCTTAAACAAAAATACTCTGAACCCACTAATGCATTTGGAACTTTTTCTCTCTCTGCATACAATGCGTTAATTACTAAATCTGCTTTTTTTGCCCCCGACCCCAAGTCTTCAAAATTAATTACTTTTATAGACTCATCTTTTATAAAAGATATATATTCTATAGAAGAGTCCAAAATATCATTAATAACTAAATCTGGTGACACATTGACACAAGCTTTTCCTAGCTCGCCGTCTTTGCAAACATGGACTGTATAGTGTTGTTTCTTTATCGATTCGATTGCCAAGTCATTTTTTTCTTCACAAATAAAATGTATATCGTATTTAACCAATTCATGAGCCAACATTAACGATCTATATACGTGCCCTAAACCAATCTCGCGATATCCAGCGACAGCAAATACTATTCTTTTTCTATTTATTAAATTCTCACACAGCATTAAATCTGAATATGTATCCACATCAAAGCTTCTGTTATGTGGCATTTCTAATAACTCAACATTTTTTCCAATTCTTGACCCGCTTTCTAGCTGTCTCCTTGAGCACGCAATCAATGCTCCCGTCTCTTTAAAATTCGCCGGCAACTGCTGTCTATTAACTCGGTCTTTATAACAAGGAAATGGTCGATTATCCTTAATAGTCCAATTCAAATGTCGATCATCAACAACCGTAATCACTGTATCTACACCTACATCTAAAATACCAATGACTGCATCAATATCTGCTGCAATAATTAGCGGAGAAGTAGGCTGAACCGAAATAACAATTCCATAATAGTCCTTCCATTGCTTTTCAGCCTGCCTAACAACTGAATAAATAACTGGGTCCAGCGTTGTCAAATCGTCTGCAAGCTCTCTCGATCTCATCAGAACATCTGCGCCAAACCTTTCTGCAAATAAGGCAATTTCGTCATCATCTGTACTAACTACAACCCTATCTAATAATGAAGATTTCAAACAGGCCATAATGGAGTAATAAATCAAGGGCCTCCCTGCCACAGGTCGTAAGTTTTTTCTTGGGATACCTTTAGAGC
>CAJQKX010000222.1 GCA_905479025.1 uncultured Paraglaciecola sp. | reverse complement strand
CACGAACTTATAGGTGGGATAGCAAAGAAGTAGCAAGATTTAAATACTTATTGAATTATCAACTTCCTAAGCCTGTACGCAACCATATTTTAAAAATTATATTTGAACAAGAATTAGGAAGAGAGACTGATTTCGCAAAATCATTATACCTTTCTTGGGAAGAAATTAAAGAAATGCAACGAAAAGGTATGACGATTGGAGGTCACAGTCATCGCCATGATGTGTTGTCTAGCCTTTCTAATGAAGAACAGACTTTAGAATTAGCTACTTGTTTAGAATTATTGAATAAGAATATAGTTAATCAATCCATATTTCCTTTTTCATATCCTTTTGGAAAAATGTCTACTTTCAATGAGCATACAATAGATTGTTTGAAAAAACACCATGTTCAGTATGCATATTCAACTGTAATTGGCGACTCTATATCATCTACTAATCCGTTCATTTTAAAAAGAATAGATCCAAAAGATTTAGAAATCACCAAGAAATATTGAAACGATCAATCACCTATCTATCTAATAGAGAGAAATTAGTGCAATGACAACAGTAGAAGAGGATAAAGAAGCCTGGACGGTAGCGTCTTTTGAAT
This sequence comes from uncultured Paraglaciecola sp., assembly GCA_905479025.1. The sequence goes on along the minus strand of CAJQKX010000222.1, from coordinate 2,917 downwards.
TTCTTATTCAACACGAAAAATTCAATGATGAAGAAAGGTTTATCTTAGAAGCCTTTAGAGGACAGATACTTTCAAAGACATCAAATGTTGCCTCTTTTTCTCCAAAAATTGATATTCTAAAATCAACAGTAAAAGAAGTTTTTGAGCCAGTAAACGCCATTGTAAAAAGGTTGACATATCCTAAAAGCTCTCCAATAATTAATAGCAATATTGCTTCAAAAAAAGTTAAGGTTATATTTTATCCTTGGTTAAATATGCACGTAGACTTTTTTCAGAACACCTTTTTGCGTTTAAAAAACAAAGGCGTTAAGAGTGTTGTTTTTTCTAATAACTATTCGATTCAAGAAAGATTACATTCGTTGGAGCCAGTTTTATTTGATAGTTATGAATGCATAAAAGAAACTAAAAAGTTAAGAAAAGCTAAAATCAATATTTTAAAAAAATCGAGAGATATACCGTCTTTTAAAGTAGGAAATAATCATTTATTATTTGATCGGCTATTAACGGAAGTCTTTGAGTTATTCCCGAGATTTTTAGAGACAGTATCTTCATTTAATCAGCTATTGAAGCATTTTCCTAACACTAAATTAATTCTTGTTGGCTATGATATCACTTTAGTGGGTCGCACTATCTGCTGTCTAGCTCAAAAACATGAGATAAGAACGGCAACTATTCAACATGGGTCAAATCAATCAACATTATTAAAATACTCTATTGCAGATTACAATTTTGTTTTCGGAAATTATTTTAAGAACGTTTTAGATACCATCGCAGTCAACAATGTTGAAGTCATAGCAGTTGGTTCTCCGAAGTTTGAACATTATTTTGATGAGTCTTATCGCGACCAAACACTTAAGAGTTTAGATTTTATAAAAACTAAGAATCCATTTTTAGTCGCTTTATCGGGAACAGGACATTCTATTTCTGAAAAAAACCATATTGCTACTATTGCAGTTCTTAAAAAAGTTGTGACACTGCGCGATAAACAACATTTTATATTTAAGCTTCACCCAAAAGATGATAAAAGATATTATGAAGGCTTAATTGAACATGAAAATGTTACCGTAGTGAGCAGAGATCATAGGTGTTTTGAAGAGTTCGAATTTGCAGAATGGATTAAAATATGTAAAGGACTAATCACAGGCGCTAGCGCAGCAGCTTTCGAAGCCTTTATCCTAAAAAAAAATGTTATTTCGGTTGATTTATTAGGAGAAATAAAAGGAGCTAGTTTTATTAGCGAAGGTGTATCCTATCATTGTCAATCTCTAGAAGATGTAATTCACGCTTTAGACTCTATAATTAGTAAGGATAGACGTTACTCACAAAAAAGTGATGCGATAGAAGTATACGTCAAAGACAAATTTCGTGCAGATGGAAACCCTCCAAGTAAAAAGATAGCTGACGTTATAGAACAAATAATATTAACATAATTATGTGCGGAATCGCAGGAGTAATTGGTGATCCTTCCCAGGACGTTTTAGAAAAGATGTTGGTGGCCACAAGGCATCGGGGACCCGATGACAATGGAATATTCATAGATAAAAATGCATCTATAGGAATGAATCGGCTTGCCATCCAAGATGTTTCTTCGGCAGGACATCAACCGATGATATCAGTCGATGAAAGGTTCGTTATAATTTTTAATGGAGAGGTGTATAATTTTAAAGAAGAGCGAGCCCTTCTTGAGAAGCAAGGCATTGAATTTAACTCAAGCACTGATACGGAAGTAGTTTTAAAACTTTATGTACACTATGGAAAAGATAGTCTAAAGCGACTCAGAGGAATGTTTGCCTTCGCGATATGGGATAGGAAACAACAATCTATGTTCGCGGCAAGGGATCATTTAGGTATCAAGCCATTTCTTTATAGTGTTGCTGATAAAGGACTTATATTTTGTTCTGAACTCAAAGGGCTCTTAGCAAGTGATCGAATTTCAAGAAAGATAAATCAAGCTGCTATGGCTGAATATTTTTTATCCGGTTACATTAATCAGCCTAAAACCATTATCGAGGGCGTTCAAGCACTACTCCCAGGGCATTCTTTAGAATGGAAAAATGGAAAGGTGAAAACTGAACGCTATTGGTCTATTTTGGACAACCCTCCTACTGTTTTGCCTTCTTATCAGGAGGCTGTAGAAGAGATTCGAGCGCTAACTATCGCCTCCATCAAGGAAGAAATGATTAGTGATGTGCCGCTTGGTGTCTTCTTGAGTGGGGGACTGGACTCAAGTGTCGTAGTCGCTGCAATGAAAGCAGCAGGAGCATCAAAAATAGAGTCCTTTTCTATTGGTTTTGGTGGAGAAGCAAATGAAATAGATGAGACGAATGAGGCTCGGCTAGCGGCCAAGTACTACGGAACTAATCACAACCAAATAAGCATATCTAGTAAGGAGGCAGCGAATGAATTTTCATCTATGGTGCATAGTTTCGATCAGCCTACTTTAGATGCCTACAATACCTATTTTGTTTCCAAATACGCTAAAAATAAAGTCACCGTTGCTTTATCTGGCCTCGGAGGTGATGAGTTCTTTGGAGGATATGGTTTCCATAGACGGCATATGAATGATTCTCAAAAGCGAAAGCCTCAAGTATATTATAAATTATTAGAACAGGGTGCGAAATTGTTACAATCTAGGGGTAGACTATATCAATCACTAATCAATAGATCATTAGATAGAAGTATCGCCGGTCAATATTCGAAAGTTCACCAAAATCTTACGCCTCATGATTACAAACAATTAATTCGGAATAATAAGTTATCCAAAATGGACTTAACAAAATCAATTTTGGATGAGGCGATAAGGTTAGATGCGCCAGCCATTAAAGATGTTTTTCAAAGAATATCACTGATTGATTTTCAGAGTTGGATGGGCAATTGCTTGCTGCGAGACAGTGATTCGGTAAGCATGCAAAATTCG
>CAJQKX010000221.1 GCA_905479025.1 uncultured Paraglaciecola sp. | reverse complement strand
CATATATGGAAGAACGGACCTATTTCCAGTTGAAGAATCAAATTCATTCAGGCATTAATATTTCAAAGGACAAACCTGTATTTTTGATTGGTAGAGTCGGAGATGGGCAGTTTGAATCTCAGTTAGTAAGCTTTCGTAAGGAATTATGGGAAGTTAATATCTATGATCCTCTTAGGAATAAACTAAAAGTTTCGTTTGAAAGCTATGAAAACAACCTCCATGAGAGTTTTTCACTTATATCTAGCTGCTCTGATAAAAAATAAGTACTACCTGCAATAAGCCTAGGTTTGGTGCTAATTATAATAAGAAAAATGGGGTTATTAGCAAACTAAGCGGTCCTGTAAAAGTCATTTCAGAAACAATTATTTGCTACAGGATAAAATAAGCCCTCTACAGCTACATCATAGGCAATAAACATTGCCCGGTATTCTTCACCACAACTTTAAGTTGTGATAAGTCTTCATTGCCATTTAATTTAAAGCTAAAACCAATAAAACTATTTCGTGGTACTTGCAAGCAAACTAAGCCGGGTTTATGTTGATTAGCAACAGCTTCATGCAGCAATTGCTCACCGTTCATTAGCTGCAGGACTACCGGTGAGTCATTATCAAACCAACAAGCATAACCCAAAACATGTTGTTTATCTTTTTGCTGAATTCCGCCATAGCACCAAGGTTTGTTCGCTTGGCTTAACGCTAGACGCTGCTGTTGTATAGTTTTAACCTGTTGATAAAGTTTAATATCCGCTTGATTATTTTTTTCAATTAGCGCGATAACCGAATCATCCAACACCTCCACCGACTTTTCTCGATTGATATTTTCTTGCAGTGGGGCTAAATCCAATTGATAAAGCTTATTAAACAACGCCAAGCTTTGATTATAATCTTCGGTTATGCCAACAAAGCCGATTAAATTAGCAGGGATATTTTCTAAGCAGCGAGATTGTAAATTAATAAAGCCCTTACTATTAATAAAATCACTAATAGAACCTTGATAGTTATTCCATCTTTTAAAATGATTAAAGTGAGATAACACCTGTTTGACCGGATCACGCATTATGGTAACGAGCTGGAGAATAGGAAATGCATAACAAGCTGGTTGAGCATGCACATGGCCAATATATAACTGGGTTGTATCCATTTTTAAGCGCTGATAAAAACCATAATAATCTTTGTCACGATAAATTTTTTCTTTCAACCAAGCGGTCGTTTCAACCGATTCCACACCATAATTTTTGACTAAGCCATCACTGCCAAAATATGACTCAGCCGCCTTTTTAAAACTGGTTCCGCCCGTTTTAGGCAAGTGAATAAAAAACAGTGGATCATGCGATTTTGGCTTTTTATTTATGCCCGCAAGTCCCATCACTTGTACGCTAACATTCTTATCTTGCCAATCACTAATATCCACCTTAAAGCCACAACGTCCTGTGCCATGTTGCTTTAGGCGAAGGACATCGGGTCGATAACCATTTGCGGTTATATAGGACTTTTTCGACGAACTGCTAATTTCAATGTCCACTTCTGCACTGTGATCATCATTAACTCTTGCCCAGCCAATAACATAACGTTCTGAAAGGCTATCGACAACAAGATGATAATTGTCCAAATTCAATAAAGTATTGGCTTTCTTTAGTACATTTTTCATCTTAAGGAAAAGTCTTCTCTGGTGAGGCTCAAATTTGAGCTGTAAAAAGGATCATCTAAAAGTAAATGTCCCCAAGTGGCTTTCATATAATCGGACTCTTTATTAAATCGAGCCACTTTTTCGGGGTTATCTTCATGGCCTCTCGACACCGACTCATGATGATATAACTCAGCATAGGGTGTCCATAAATTACGATAGCCTGCTTTACTAACTTTTAAACATAAATCAACATCATTAAATGCCACGGTCAAATCTTTATCATTCAAGCCATCTACTTGCTCAAAAATAGCTTTTTCCACCAATAAGCAAGCGGCGGTTACCGCCGACAGATTTTGCACAATGTTTAACCGGCTAAAATAACCATGGGCACTTCTAGCAAAATATTTGTGTGAATGCCCTGCCACACCACCAATACCGAGAATAACCCCTGCATGTTGAATGGTGTCATCAGGATAATAAAGCATGGCGCCCACAGAACCTATATCGGGGCGAACAGCATGACTGACCATTTCCGTTAACCACTCGGGGTTAATCACTTCAACATCGTTATTGATCAAGCCAATAACCAAGCCTTTAGCGTTTGCCACCGCAAAATTATTAATCGCCGCATAATTAAATGGGTGAGGATAACGCAGCAAATTAACTTGAGGGTGTTTAGCGATGTCAGCAAAATAAGCTAAGGCGACTGGGTCGTCTGAATTATTATCAACCAATAAAATTTCATAGTTTTTATAAGTCGTTTTTTCCAAAATAGAGTCAATCGCTTGTTTGGTAATATCATAGCCATTATAAGTTGGAATAATTAGAGAAACTAAAGGTTCTTGTTTAATCAACCAGTCAAGTTTATAAATATTCTCATGCTTACCTTGACTGACTGTAACTCTTAGATTTAAAGACGCAAAATGCTGCTGCAAGGCTTTAATACCAGCGTCGGTAGCATAAGACTTTTCACTGGCCTGCATTGCCGTTGAGCCTTCAATAGCCCGCCAGTGGTAAAGCACTTTAGGAATATGGGTAATCTTGCCATGATCTATTTCACGTGAATAACGCAGTAACAAATCATAATCTTGGCTGCCTTCATAACCAAGTCTAAAACCACCAATAGCTTTCACTATCGAAGTTTTGTATATGCCTAAATGAGAAACATAATTCTGGCTATAGAGTAAATCTAAATTCCAAGCGGATTTAAAATGAGGATCATAACAATGGCCGTTAACATCAATTTTATCTTCATCAGAGTAAACAAAATCAACGTCATTATTTTGCAATGCCTTCGCCACTAAATAAAGCGCATCGTTGGTTAATTCATCATCGTGATCCATCAAAGCGATAAACTCACCATCAGCAAGCGCTAATGCCTTATTAGAAGCCGCGGAAATATTTTCATTCGTACTTGAAAAAATAACCTTTACGCGATCATCGTTTTTGGCTAATTCATGCAAAAAGACAATCGTATCCGAGTTGGTACTGGCATCATCACAAACGCATAACACCCAATTAATATACCATTGCTTCACTAATGATTGATACGCCAAGGCTAACCATTTAGGCTCCACATTATAAACGGGCATAACAATTGAAATAAGGGGCTTATAAGCAAAGTTAGCTATTTCGCTCGCGATTTCTGAATTTATCTTTGGCTCAACATAAAAATAAGGCATAACCATATTAATATGCTGTCGGCTCCCCTCACTCATTTCCTTCGCACCATGAAGCACAAAATGCTCAAAAGGGGTGTGATAACCGCCTTGAACTAAAACATCAAGCACATCTGGAAACGCATTAACATAATCGAGCTGATTGAATAATTTACATTTGGGGTACAAATAACGTGTGCCCGCTAATACTTCATAAATGCCTATGATTGAAAAATGTTGCCAAGCACACGACTCATCATCAAGGGAGGAACAAGCAACATCGGTATTTGCCTTTAAATAAAGAGCAGGACAAAAAGAGGGGTTGATCGCCGTTAAAAAATCATCGCTAATAGCGCAATGATAGTCACCCGATATTTTTCGAGTAGCCGCTAACATTTCTTGCACGCCATGATTTAAGTAATGCTGAAAAGCCGAGGTAAACTTGCCCGCGGCAATTTCTTCAATAACATCAAGATTAGCCGCCAAATAACTTGTTTCACTATAGGCCGGCAAGCCTAATGCTATAAGACGTTTGCCATTTTTAACTTCCTCATAACCATGATCTTTAAAATGACGTTCTGCCGAAGTGGTTTTAGCGTTAATGGCTTGTTGAACATCGAGATTAGCTAGAATATAACTTTGCTTATTTGCGCCTAAGCTATTTTTAGTTTTTTTTCTAAGCAAAGCAACTACACGCTTAAAAATCATAACAATCCTTGGTGAAAATTTGCGTCATTAAAAATTCCTGAAAATTTGCCCATGATAATAAAAGTTAACGGCTTTCTGAATCATATCGTGTATTCAAGCTAACAAGCCTAAAATAAAAGAGCTATTATCGCCTCGATGTTATCTTACTGAAACCTTTAAATTCAAATTTTTAGCGTATTGGCTTTGAATATCAAATGACTCTTCTCGTAAGAATGAGAGCATATCAATATGATCAACACAAATTTTATGATCTGATAAAAAATTAAAAAAACTGTCTATACAGCACAACCTACTCATTTTATTGTGAGGAGGGGCATCAATGTCTAGAAAGTCGACATTATTATATATTTCAAATTCATCGGCTTTGCTTTTTACAATCGAGTCAAACTCGCCATAATCAGGTCGACGACGAATTTACAACATCTTAGCCCGCAATTTAGGCAGTATATCCAAAAGATGTATGGCACTGCCTTCTTCCCAAACAATCACTTTGGCCGCTTTTAAGTGTGACAATTGCTCTTCTAATGAGAATTTTTCAGGAAGAAATTCCACAAAGCCATTTTTTTCAAATATTTTTGCCACTGCATCAAAGCCAGCAACCCGACCAACAGATTTAAACTGTCGACGAGAAATAAACAGCTTTTCAGGCTTATTCGACACGTTTAAAGTATTAAAGTTAGTCACTTCTTTTAACTTACGGCTGTAATCTAAATAAGTGGTGGCCCCTAACTGACATGCAGGCTCAGGAATAAATAACTCTTCAACTTCAGTTAACCCATAAATTGATTTAATCATTTTTTTGGGAATATTAAAATATTGAATAAGTGCTGCGGCCTTACCTAACATTTTATTTTCGGTATCAGGTAAGATAATCACCCCATCAATAACATCTTTTACTTGCTGATATGCCCAAAAACGATGACAACCTTCTGACAACAAATGACCAAAATGAGTAGGAAGAACACCACAATATAAATATCGCCCCGGTAATTTTTGCACAGTATTTTCTTGCAGGTACTGATCTCTGGGAGCTTTACTTAGCAGCGAAAGACCATCTCTAAACAATTCAAGATTTGAATTATCGATACCTTCACAGCTATCTTCAGTTAACCCATGAATAAAACCATTTCCTTTAAAATCATTTACCGCAGGAACGATTAACGCATTCGTTCGATTAAATATTTTCATTAATACTCCATATTTATAAAATGGCTTTGGAACTTTTTAGCCTTACTAAGCAAAAAAATTATTCACGTATAAACTATGTCAAAATAAATGTTTATCACACTAGCGCAAGTAAAAAATCAGCTACGGGAAGCGCTTGTTCTAAATTATGTGAAAACAGTTGATTAATTGACGAAAAATAGCCGGCTTTCACTCCTTTAAGAATATAAAATAGATGCCAATATTGAAAATATAAGGCATCATGTATTTTGATTTTAGAAAAAATGACGTTTTATTTTACTTATACTCATCGCAATCCAAAATTGTCTTTCGTACTCTCCCAAAAGACGATCATCAGCAACGATTGCCTGACATTTCGTTGGTCCGCGAAATTCTTGACTGGGAACCGCACGTGTCTCTCGAAAAGGGGCTGGATCGGACGATCACCTATTATCGGGGTCGTTTGACTGTTGCTGCTGAACAAGATACCGGGGCGAGAGCTAACGTTTAAGAGGTCATAAAATGCTAGCGTCAGTTCGCCGTTTTCTAACTCGGCCTAGTCTTTTCAAAGAACCGAATTTTGACGGAGTGCACCTGAGCGTGGTGAACCATCTTGGTTCGGTACAACACTACTATCACTTCATGATGGGTTTCGTAGTGCCGTTAATTCATATCTGGCCCGAAGTCGTAGCGAAAGCAGCTGGGCGGCCGATCTATGTGCGCAGCTGTGCAGTGATGGACCCTATCCTAAATGCGCTCAAACTTGAGGGACTGTGCATACTTCCCCTATCGACACACTCGTCGCTAAAGGAAAACACTGACGATCTATGTCGGACTGGACATCGGTTGGATTATGTAACTGTGTCGGGCTACGACACGCCTGCTGAATATGATCGCGAAGTTTTTTCAGAAGTGCGGGCTAAGTTATTTGATCGACTAGCCGTCGAAATCGCGGCAGAGCGGGTATCGTTGGAGCCTATGTTTAAAGGAGATGGGCCGAGGATTTTGATCATCGACCGATTGCCACCAGACCCCTTCTATAAATCCGAAGACTGTGAAGTGAAGGGCGGGGGCTCCGAAAGACGTTCGGTTGAAAACATAGTCAAGTTGGCCGAATTAGCGCGTAGCCGGTTCACTTCAGTGGCATCGGTTACGCTTGAAGGGCGAAGCTTGGCATCTCAGATGGCCCTGTTTTCCATGGCTGATATCATTGTTGCGCAACATGGCGCTGCATTGGCCAACCTGCTTTGGGCGCGCAAGGGTGCAAATGTTGTAGAGATCTTGTCAAACCGGCATATTGGGTCCCAATTAGTTCCGTACTTTTTCCCGAACTTATCTGCAGCAATGGGGCTTCATCATAACGTACTTCACCAACCCATCGAGCACGGCCCTGTCAGCGTGAGAGATTTTTTGGCTTCGATGGATGCACTTGCGCTGTCACATCCAATTTCAACTATCAACTAATACATCGGTTCAAGACTCTGGCTATTATTGTCTATCGCACACTTGCTAAACATATCACTAAAAAAGCAGGCTACAACAAAAAGACGGCACAAACGGGAGCGGTAACATTAATCCAACGATTCGGCTCAGCGCTGACAAAACCGCGGGAGCGATTTTGAACTGCCGGAGGCCTGCTCCTCAGGGGTGAAGGACAGGACGCCCGAAGTCATTTAAATATCCATTTTCATGAAGCACATCCATTGGTGATCTAAAAGATACTCAGACACCTGAATACAAAAAATGGCGGAGTCGCAGGCTTGAGTACATCCAAATAAAGGTAATATAAAATGTGCAAGCGATTGTTATTGATAAACCTGACACTAAGATAACATCACGTAGTTATTAGGCTATTTTTGATGCTCAAAATTTAATTATAATTGAGTGATTGTAGATTGTCGTTATTATGGGTGGCATAATAAATTTCGCTGTGGTAATCATAATGTTTGTAAAGGTTGGTAAATTATCCGGTTTACATTTAAGTCTTGTAATATTATTCGTTGAAATTGCTACTAATATATACTGATACAGATTTGCAGATATATAGGTTTTCAAATCACCATTTAACTCATTAGAGAAAAAATATTATGTATAAAAAAATTGCGCTAGTTGCCCTGTTATTATCTGTTTCATCGTTAACATTTGCTGGAGAAGGTGAGGCTAAAAAGAAAAGTAAAAAAGGCAAATGGGCACCTACTGAACAATCATGCGCTAAAATAGATAAGCAACTTGCTAAATACAAAGGAAAAGAAGGCTTTGAAAAAAAATTAAAGAATGCCGAAAAGAGAAAAGTAAAGTGTGTAGCCAAAGGTTAATAACATAATCCTGCTATAGCTATATATGCTGATGATTTCCTGTATTGCTTTAGGTAAAAATAATTGACTCATCGGCTTGCCATCAAAACAATATGATTACACCTGTATAGGTTTAATAAACACTACCCCAAATCGAATCAATAGTTCCGGTCTGAACCCATACCCATTGCGTGATGTGGTGTGCTTGCCCCTCTAAGGTTACTATGAGGGGAAAACACACCATAAAAGCGAATGATATTCAGTCTCGGTGGTGTTACTAGCGCGGCGAGTTTGCCGATGAGAGTGAAGAATACGTGTGAAGTGCCATCACAACAAAGGGGTTTTAGCTCATATCTAACTCGTCCGTTTTTTGTCTTACTCATATATGCTTTATTATTTGGGGTTTCTAATTACCTTCATTTATGAGCCAAATTTATACCCAAACCTTTCAATTTCTTCATGGTAAAGATTGTTAATAATATTACGGTTTCTCACATCATAAAAATCCCAGTAATGATCATAATGCTTTAAATTTTTTGAGGGAATTCTCGAGATTGGAATATTTAATTTTGAAGATATTGTGTTGATCTCCGAACTGAAATTCTCATACTTATAAATGTCATCCACATCTGTTGTGTATTCAATTTGGGGAATAAAATGATCACCAAACTCTTGCTCATAATACGAATTATTCTCAACTGTATCTCTAACAACATTAATAAAATCATTAAATGGAAGTATCGGTCTTTTCTTGGGCAATGTTTGGCGCCAAAAATAAGTGCTTAATATTCTCGCCCAAGGATTTCTGATAAAAGTAAATTTGTAATAACTGTCGTACTTACTTTTGCCCATTTTTTCACATAACATATTACATGTTAAATGCTGCAATGAAGGGC
>CAJQKX010000220.1 GCA_905479025.1 uncultured Paraglaciecola sp. | reverse complement strand
CCTATGTTGACCATCTGCTCGGTGATTGCACCTCGAGGCGATATCACCTACCGCCTAACCATATAAAATACGATGCTATATTTTCTGTATTGCTTGCAGCGCAAACTGCGCAGAAGAAATTACAGATTAGATATGATGGATGCGTTAATAGTGGCAGCCAAGGGAATATTATTGGGGTTTATCTTGTTGATTGAATGCGATCTACTGCTCGTACGTTGTTTGATGAGGGATCAAGTGTGCTGACCCCTTGAAATTTTTTTGGCTTCGTTTTGTTATTTTTTCACCCGACTCTTTTTACGAAGCTGATTTCAGTATCTCTCAAGAGCCCTTGCCTGGACATATAGACAAACTTTTTAGGCGCCTTAATAAAAATGATTACCTCGTATCAAATACAAAGTATATGCGTAATTAAATTTGGTTCTGCTTCCTAACCCTTATACTGATTTGTGTTCAAAAGTTTCCTTGTATACAACAACGACCCCAAACTAATAAACACCATCGCCATAACTACGAAGTAATTGTCACGCTCTGTCATTGTTCCCGCTACCACCACGAGTGACCATAAACCTGCCACAAAAAGCACGTAGCCCCTTCGCTCCAGTAAGAATTGTAATAACAAGTCTCGAAGTGGATATAAATTATAAAAATAGATTGAAAGTATGATTGACGCTGCAATTGGAAGAGAGGCGATAGGCAAACCAATCAAGCCTGGAACGTCTGTAACAACGAGGGTCAGAAGAAAAAATGCAAGTAACGCATTCAAAAAAATGACATTTACTCTAATCTTCCAATATTTGCACCGCATAAATTCTTGCTTATGCTCAGTTTCAATTGAAGCGCTTGCAACATTTTTGTAGTAAGACATAGTAGCAAAAGAATTAAGGATCGCCAGAAACATAGAGAGTCTCAATGTATTCAGAAAGGCTATCTCTTTCTCCGGTGTGTCGTTTAAAAATGCAGCCGGCGCTGAGTAATATAAATGTGAAAAAAAGGGTATAATAATAATGATTAGAGACGGATAATCATTAACGAAACTCTTCCAAGCCAATGCGATACTATGCGTGACCTTTTGCAGCTTCTTTTCTGCCCCTCGGAGCAAAATTATAAATCCGAATATAAGGGATAAAAAAGTAAAAATTGACGGGACTAATATAACTTGATGAGCTGTAAGTGATATGTCAACGTATGATTTTAGAATAAAAAACAAAAAGTAAAGGTTAGGTATAACCAACGATACAAAAGCCCCGCTAAAAAACGATCCCTGAGCCAAAATGACTGCTGCTTGTATTTGAGTCATAGTGTAAAGTGAGCAGTAGATAAAGAACACAAAAGATATATACAAGGTATTTCCAAGTATTTCAAAAATGTAAAAAAAACAACTTACCAAAGCGCTCGCAATCAGCACAATTAAAAAAGAAAATTTCGAATCAGAAACTAATCCAGCACGAGTGATACTATGCATCTGATATCGCTTAACCAGAATAACGTCTAAACCAGACCTCACAAAATAGCTACATGGTATTACCAACGTTAGCATTTTTAAAAGTAAGACTGCTTCATTGATTGCTATTAAATGATTTACAAAAAAAATACCAATCAAAGGTAGTAATGCTACGCACACCCTAAATGATAGCTTAAGAAAAAGAAGTTTACTTAACGAATAGGTCTGCATACTCTCGAACCATTTCGTCAGAGGAATACTGCACCGCAGTATATTTGCAACTATGGCCTTTGCCGGTGTTTGCACGAATAAAGTTAGCAATTTCTGTAAAATCGTAATTTTCCTGTAGCAAGTGAGTCGGAATACCCCGATCTTTTAATTCAATAGCACCTCCTACTTTGGTCGTTATTACAGGTAAATTTATCGCGGCTGCCTCAAGAAATAGATACGGAGAACCCTCGTAATTGCTGGTATTTAAGAGAATATCAAAATCCGCACATATTTCGGCAAATGGATGATAACCCATCATGGATATATTCAAACCTAAACTCTCAGCAGTCTGCTCGACACAATTTTTCAAAGGACCATCACCGTAAAAAGTAAGCTCTACTTCAATACTCTGACTAAGCGAGTGCGTAACCATTAATGCTCTTATCGGATTCTTTTGGTCATCTAATCGCCCTATAAATGCGAGACGTACTGTCTCTCCAATACTATGGTCAGCCCGACGATTCTGTAATAGCTTGATATCACTCTTGCTTAAACCATTTTGGATTAGAGTTATCTTCCGCCTCGAAATAAACTTCTCTACCGTCGAGAACTCCATCGCTGATGTTGCAACTGCATAAAAAGACCTAAGACTTAAAACTCTCTCGATAGCTGTATAAATGAAAAGCTTAAAGCCGCTGGCCATTGATACGGGTGACGCGTGAGGAATGTACACAGCATAATAACCAAAAAGAAGTGCCAGAATCCTAACTAAGGCTCCGCCCTTACTCGAAACCCCTATGAGCAATTGATCAGATCGAGACCCGACAGACCTCACCACCCGAAAAATCGCCAAAAGAGAAGTAAAATCTCGCCATGAAATATCACGCTCCATTTCTTGAAAATGTAGATTTATATCAAGTCGCTGTAAAAGCCCTATAAATGCATCATTACTTCGCCTTGATGATATGATCACATGAATGTCAAATCTTTCATCGACAGATAAACCACTCACTAAATCGATGAAATGCTTACCTACACCGAATGCAACTGTTTCACAAACAAAAACCAATGACTTCATGTAAATCTTACTCCCTTGAATAGAGGAAAAAGCGCACCAATATGCCTAAGAAAAGTACCAAGATCCGGGTCCATCAAAATGAAAAATATCCATAATACAAAAATTGCTTTAACAATATAAAAATCAGATATTGCTGCTAATGTAATTGTCACTACAATGTAAATCTGAAGAAACAAATTTTTCAAAGACATGTCGCCAAGCAATGGTATACAAGTCAGTACCAAGCTATCAATTATGTGGTAAAAAAAACTACGAATATCAGTAACAATAAAGACTTGTTCAACTGCCGAGTTTGCTAAATAGGACTGAGGCAATGATCGCCGATTTATTATGCCGTCCAAAACAGGAGAAAGCTGATCGATATAAACCGAGGTTAAAAACAACAACAACAATAGGGAACCAATTAAAAATGGGCGACCCAGTTTTAAACAAATTGCAAGCACTACATAGTAGGGTCTGAAAAAAAGGGCGTAAATAAAAATAGGGCGAACAGAAACTCCAACCTTCTTAGGACTTCCATTTCTAGCATCGAATTGAAGCATAAAAATAACAAGAGCAATCACCGAGTAAATCTCTTTGTTACCTGAACCAAAGATCATCAATGATGCTGGCATGACGAGGAAAATCTTTAGAAGAAATGTCGGGATATTATAACAGTTTGAAAAAAACCACATTATAATTATCACGTTTAGTGCCAAGGCAACAACACTGTAATTCGCAATGGTGAATTGCCTAAAAATATACACATCAATAAAGTATGGAATAATCAATGTTAGAGTTGCTAGAACATTAACAATATCACCTGTAAAAGCAAACGATTCAGGGGAAACTCTCTCAAGGATACTCGATGAGTTACTATCTCTAAACAACATATACCTGAAAATGGGAAGCGTACATATGGAAGAAATTAAACATGCTACGATCCCGAATACAGTAGAACGCTTAATATAAAGATGATTCATTCTGGAGCAACTCCTTCACACGACAAAAGTCTTCCGCAGAACCCTTTCCGCTATGATAATCAACCTTGATCAAGATGGTGCGCAGATACCAAGCCATTTGCCTTGCATCCATATCGGCGTACATACTTTTACCCATGAAATGCACTTCGCGGTCGAGGAGTTTTGCCTCTAGCCCTACGGTTGAATTTATTGTTACGACTTTTTCTGCATATTTAATTAATATATCGGTCGGCAAATTAGCCGTTTTAAGTGAAGCTGTTTTTTTTAATAAATCTAATAGGCGTATCACCGTTTGTTGATCTTTTTCCGCAGGGTGTAATT
>CAJQKX010000219.1 GCA_905479025.1 uncultured Paraglaciecola sp. | reverse complement strand
CTTTAATAAAGCCATAGTTGCTAACAATCCAGCTTGAATACAATGAGGAGCAGCGATAGTCACCTGGCTGCATTTTTTACTGGATATCCGGTTTCAGGATTAAGAATATGACTGTAACGTTTACCATTTTTTAATAGATAGCGTCTTGCATCACCACTGGTAACTAATCCACCACTGATAGTTTTTAGAACCTAAGTCGCTTCTGCATCGTCTGGGCTTTCAATACCGATATACCATGGCTGCTTATTATGCCGTGCACGATTCACTTGAATATCGCCACCAAAATTCACAACAACTGATGTGGTTGGAGCGTGTTCTGTGCATAATTTAGCCACACAATCCACCGCATATTCTTTGCCCATGCCGCCAAAGTCCAACTCCATACCTTTGGCTACAGTAATTGAAGATTGTTCATATTTAACTTTTCCCCAACCTATAAACGGCATTAATACTTTGACTGCATCAGGTGATGGTAGATTATCTAAGCCGTCAAATGTCCAAGCCTGACGTAATACACCAGAGGTGATATCAAATAGGCCGTCACTTAGCTGAAAACAGCTATTAGCTAACTCCAAAAGACGAAAAAATTCATTATCAATTGCAATAGGCTTACCCTGACTATCGTTAATATTGGCCATGGGGTTGTTGGGCAAATAGCGACTAAATTTTTGTTCGATACGTTTGGTTTCTGCATAAGCTACTGAAGTTAGATGATTTGCAAGCATAGAGTCTTGGGTTTCAATCAGCAGCTCACAAGGGCTAGCAATAGCCCAAAAGCGACCCATTATATGGTCGCTTTTTTGTTCTATGCTATAAGAGCTTATTAACAAAGGCAGTCCTTAAGGCAAAGCTTTATTTTAAAAGCTATAACTGACTTGTGCAATCACAGCCTTCACACTGGGGTATAAGTCGAGTTGTTGCAACATTCCGGGAGCTTCGAAATCAGCGTTTTTAGGATCTTGTTGATAATATTCCAATCTAAATGCCCATTCGTTGCCACTTGCCATTTTTACACCATATTTAATGCCTAAGGTGTAAGCTGTCATTTCACCTAAACGATAATCTGAGCTAGCAAATGTAAGCAGCGTTATACCTTTTATCAAAAATGGTTGATAAAACTCAGCGGCACCTTGTTGGTAATACCTAAAATGTGGCTGAATATAAGTATTGTCACTCAAATTGAAGCGTAATCGAGAATCAATTGTATGGGAATTGATGTCCCAGTCATCGGTGGCGTATCGATAAGAGATATCCGCAACACCGCTATCCAAGGCATACTTTGTTTGCCAATAAAAACTATGGCGAGTGCGCTCTGTAGGCCTGTCCTCATGAACTAACGACTGAGTTAACCCTTTGTCATTGACTACACTTAATACCTTAAAGGGGTCGGTGTGATAACCATCGGACATTGAGTAGCCATAATTAAATTGCATCAACATTCTACGGTTGATAATTTGGGTTACCCCAAACATCAAATCTACCGTTGTCTTATCATCGGTATCTTTCTGTCTTGTGGCATCAAAAGCAGCTTGATAAGCTTCTTCATTAGCGAATTGACCCTCATCGATTACCATTTCAGAAAAAGCTACGGGGCGTCCACCTTCGGGATCGATAGTGTCAAAAGCTAAAGATAATCCAGCGGATACCGTGGTATTTTTCTGATTAAAGTCTTTGGTAAGAGAGCCATTAACCGCAATAGATAGGTAGTCATATTCTTTCGAAAGATGCACCCCTGTGCTACCACGCATATCGTTCCAAAGAGGTTGTGTCCATTGTGCTTCAAGTTGCACACGGGTATCGTGAAAAGTATCGTCTAGGGGTATATCACCTACATCAATAACATATTGTCCTTTACCTGAGGGACGCGTGTAAGTTTGTGCGTTTAGTTGAACAACGGCGCCTGACGCTGAAGCCCTAGTGAGTGAATCAACAACGATTTTGCCAGAAAAGATATGCTCATCACCAAAATCTTTTTTAGCAGAAAATACACCTTCAACTGCGGTGACTCTATCCGTTTCACCATAATACAGTAGGGCCGTATCCATTTCCCATACACTTTCATCTGCCTGAACGATTGGGGATGTGCCCAATAGTGCACAAGCAGCAGCTGCGAGTGCCGTATTTACATTGGCAACTGTCTTGTTATTTTTGACTATGTGACTTTTCGATATTAGTTGCATCCACAACCTTCACCAGCAAAAGCACGACCTCCACTGGTGGCCTCTTTACTAAAATAAATATGATCATCTAAACCAAGGTCGATACCCTCGGCGTCCAACGTCATTTCTTTTTTGGCTAACAAATCACGCTCCCATGACTGTACTCCAAGGTTGGCGCAACCAACAAGCTGAGTAAACAGCATAATTACGACGGTAATTCGTGCTTTTTTAAACATAACTGGCGACTCCTATTCGTTAAGTAGTAAGGCTAATTCTTGTTCGTATAAGGGTTGAGTGCGGGTGAAAAACCCTTTATCTGCAAAACGAACATTGCCTTTTTTATCGATTAAATAACTGCTTGGCATGCCCAATAATTGATAGATGTTAGCGATCTTGCCTTTGGGGTCATAAACAATGGGGACTAATGCAGGTACTTTATCTAAAAAAGCTTTCGCCAAAGTAGCTTCAGCGTCTAAATTGATGGCAATAATCTGCAATTCTTTTTCAGCATATTTAAGTTGCATCTGGTTCATCCAGGGAAATGACTTACGACATGGCTTGCACCAACTAGCCCAAAAGTCGAGATACACGACTTGTCCATTTAAATCAGATAGTTTGTTAGGTAACTGATCGTGAGAGATAGCAAAATCTGGAGCTGCAATCTCCTGCGCAAAACTTAAAGATAATGGTGTGATGCTGATGAGGGTAAGCAGCATACTTAATAGGAAGTGTCGCAAATTATTGGCCATGAAGATAATTTGCAATCATTCTAGAAGTTAAAACTTAAGTAAAACTTAAGACAATAAAAAAGCCCCCAAGGGAGCTTTATAAAAACATATCAACCAGCAATTATGAATCTAAAGAACCACAGAAGCGATAACCTTCACCATGAATAGTCACTATCAAATCATCGGCATTCACTTCTGACTCAAAGTGTTTACGAATACGACGGATAGTCACGTCAACTGTGCGGTCATTTTGGCGCAACTCACGGCCAGTCATTTCCATTATGAGTTGTTCACGTGTCAAAATTTTGCCCGGGTTGTTCAAAAACAAATGCAATGCTCGAAATTCACTTCGTGGCAAACGAAACTCTTTGCTGCTAGGAGAGATAAGGCTACGACTATCGCTGTCTAATATCCAACCGTTAAAACCTACACGACTTGGTAAATCATCATCTTCGTTACTGTTAGATGTTCGCGTCAATAAATTACGTGCGCGTATAGTCAATTCTCGTGGATTGAAAGGTTTAGTAAGATAATCATCAGCACCAATTTCTAAACCTAAGATGCGATCTACATCGTTATCTCTGCCGGTTAAGAATATCAAACCAATATTTTTACGGCCACGGACTTCGCGGGCCAAAAGCAAGCCATTTTTACCGGGTAAATTGATATCCATAATGACCAGGTTAATAGTGTTGTTTGCGAAGATATCATGCATCTGTTCACCATGTTCGGCTTCAAATACATTATACCCTTCTGCTTCAAACAAGCTTTTAAGGGTGGTACGTGTTACCACTTCATCTTCAACAATTAATACGTTAGGAGTCTGCATGTTTCACGCCTGGTTAGGATTTTTATAAAAGTTTATCAGAAAATATCTAAAAATCAGTGTTTTATCCAACTAAAGTAGCATATATAATTAATTTTTATGCATTTACATAAAAGAACTACTATGTAATTTGTTGATATCGACCATTTTGACAGGGAATAAAATCCTGAACTGAACGCTCTTACCTTCCTCACTTACAATAAAGATCGAGCCGTTTAGGGTTTGTGTATCTAAATTATAAACTAAATGCATACCCAGTCCACTAACCCTTGACCAACGTTAGTGGTGACGAAAGGATCAAAGATACGCTTTTGTAAATGTTCTGGAATACCCTTGCCGTTGTCTTTAAATTCGATACTCACTTTATTGTCATCGACAGATTCAATGATAATATCTATTTGGCCTTTATCTACGTGTTCAAAACCATGAATAATAGAATTCATTATTAAATTGATCATAATTTGGTTAATTGGCCCAGTTTTAGATTCAACCACTAAGTTATCTGCACAATTCACATGGATCAAATGATTGACTTTTTTTAACTTAGACCTTACCGACATTAATATTTCGTCCATCAACTTGGCAAAGGAGAAAACGCCATTGTTTTCTGAGGCTTGGTCAACCGCTACTTGTTTAAAGCTTGAAATCAGCTCGGCTGCCCGATTCAAATTACGATAGGTAATATTGAGGTTTTCTTCACTCTCAGTAATAAATTTCGACAAAGAACTGGCTTTTAGTATTTTTTCTTCAAAAACTTTATGCGTATCAGATAATCTATCTAACATCATAGTGAAAGCAGTAACGCCAAGACCAACTGGAATATTAACCTCATGAGCTACACCGGTAAACATGTCGCACAAGGATGCAATTTTTTCGTTTTGCACCATTTGTCGTTGAAACTGGTGAAGTTTCTCTAGTGTTTGGATTAATTCATTATTGGCTTCTTTTATAGCCATGGTGCGTTACTGTACTTTTTCCTCCAAACTCAAATTTAACTTGTTCAGATTCTACTTCAGTTTGCGGTTCCATATGTTCTTGGGTGAGTCATAGCATATTGTTGAACGCCCCACCTAAAATATCTAATTCTTTAATGCCGTGCATCTCTGTTCGGCTTAAATAATCCCTTTGCCGCGTAATACGTTGCACCAATTTCACCAAAACATAATAGGAGCAGAAATTGCACTTTGCAGTTTTAAAGTAAAATACATTAGCAAACCAATCAACAACACACTTAAGGTGACCATAATTGACTCGGCAATCAGGTTTTCTAATGTTTGTGTTGAAGCGCGGAGATACACGTCTTCATTATTAAAAATATGTCGAATAATCTCTATCACACCGCCCGTCACTTTAGTTTTAGCCAGTGCTTCTATCTGATCAAATTTGGCTTTTACAGGCGCAATACCTTTTTATTGTAGCTAGCAAAAAAGTGAGTGGTTTTCTGGTCCAGAATTTTGTAAATATGTACATTTTCAATGATTTTGGATGCAGCGAGCGCCATCAGGTTTTGTTCTTCAACCAAACCTTCATCGTTAATCATGGATTTTAATGCACTTTGACCAATCATATTGGAAAAAATCAAAACATTTTCTTACAAGGATTGTCTATAAGTACTGATTTGATTATACAAATTAACACTAGAAAACAAAATAAATGATATGGATGTAATCGCCATGACTACCGATATGAACAGGCTTTTTATAGATTAAAAATTTAGTGTCTGATGCCATAATGCTCGTTACGTGTTCCTTAATCTGACCACGTTTAATTTATGTCATTGATACATAAACGTTCAAAATTCAACTAGTAGACTAAATTTACTAATATTTTCTACTGCAAAAAATCAATACCTGAGTAAAGTCAAAATGCCTTACTAACTTTTGATGTTTTTCTACCCGTCTTTAAATGTGCAACATGTTATTTTATAAATTCAACTTTTTCGTTACAGTTTCTCATACCTTTAACGGCCCTAAAGAAAATGCAGATAACATCACCTTTTGTACTTTAAAAACAACACAGGTAAGGTCATCTTTTTTAACTACAAGATTTAATCATACATTCTACCTTTCCAAAATCTACAAACATTTGGATGGCAATCCATAAGCTGCTGTTATCAGACCAAAAAAATAACTCTGTCTGTCTTTTGTCATCCTTTTAGCTCAAATACAGTGCTTGATAGTCTTGTGCGGCGGCTTCCCACGTAAAACGACTATGCATAGCTCGCTGTTGGGTTAACTCAAGAGCCTTAGGCAACTCATGATAAAACAGTAATGCACGCTCTATACATGATAGCAATGCGCTGCTATCGGGCTGTTCGAATACAAACCCAGTCGCACTGCCTGGGTCTTCTGCCAAATCTATCACGGTATCCTTAAGCCCACCGACAG
>CAJQKX010000218.1 GCA_905479025.1 uncultured Paraglaciecola sp. | reverse complement strand
CTCAAAAGAACCTAGCCCCTGAGGCACAAACCATGCTATTGGGCTAGCCACTAACTCTAATAAATAACTAGCAGACTTAACACGGCCCTCTAAATTTCTATAATCATCATCAACAAATCTATCAATCAAGTAACTTGCCATCCCATAAATGGCATCTATTTTGTTAACAATAACGATAAGTCCTAGACCTGCCGCCAAGAAAATATAAACTGGCTTTATAAAATTAAGTCTAGCAGCACCATAAACTGAAAGCAGGAATGCCGCCAAGTATAAAAGGACACCACTTCGTGTTTGTAGTTGTGATAAGGAATATAAAGCAAGTACTGAACCCAATAGCACTAGGGCTCTTGTAATATTAGTAACACTAAAAAAAAGAATAAAACATAAAAAAAATAAATAATATATTTGAAAGTTTTGGTCAGTCGTCACCTCTGGTCGACTAACAAGGGTCCACCCATCAGCCCAAAGAGCATCAATTACCGGAAACAAGCCAGGCGCCACCCTTAATACGGCTATAAAACAAACCAGTGTGTAAATCGACCCTGCAACCAAAAAAACTATAGAGAGATAACGTTCGTTATTAATCTGACGAAATGCATAATAGCCAATCAAAAGGCTTACCAAAGCACTAAAACTCTTAAATAATTTTCCTGCGAAGCTGTAATAATTATGATGCAGCCCAAGTAAAAATCCTGCCAATATCAATCCAAGCATAAACAAGACAGACTGACTAGGTAGATACTTTAAAAAAAACTTATGATTAACCATAAAATAAATTATAAACGCTACGCACGTTAAAGCATTTATAGGATATGTCGCTGATACAAGCGTATTTGCGAAATAATTAACCAATGAATCTAGAAGAATGAAAAGAAATAAAACACACAGGAAGAACGTCTTTTTCTGAGCATCAAGTAACCCCATATTCTTATGCATGCTAATTTGAAACCTCATTTAATAATTCAACCATGCGAGCCAAATGCCCGATTAATCGCCTATCAACATTACAATTGTCAGGTTCTGAATTTTCAATCCTCGGACTATTCAGCATTTTCAACTTGCCCACCAGTCCATATAATTTGATACCCAGTAGTTTTAATATAATAATCAGTTTAACTGGCCACTTACACGAACAGAAGTTATCCTGTTGAAGCTGCTATGAAAATTCATAAAAAAATCAACAGCCATCATTAATTTTCAAAAATCTAGCTCATTATAATAAAAAAATCACGATCTATTAATATTTACAAAAGTTGTATTGAGATTAAAAACCCTTAATACAAAAATAAACATAGCCAAATTCCATATAACCATTGTGATCGCTGTCGCCAAAGCTGCACCAGATATTCCGGCTTTCCCAATTAATATATAATTTAAGAAAATGTTAAGCGCAACACTTGACGACAAAATAACGAGAACCTGCTTTTGATAGCCTGTTAAAGACAGCAAATAGCTAGCCGATCCCGTGATAGCACCAACACATTTAGCAAGCCCTAGAATGTAAATTGAATATTCAGCGGCTGAAAATTGCTCGCCAAATAGAGCTAATAAATGGTCGATAAACACATACATACATATCGCGCATAACACAGTAAAAAGTGATACATACTTTGATACGGTTTGTAAAAGATTTTGTAGTCCCACCATGTCCCCTTTTACATAAAAGGCTGTAATCATAGGTGCCGCAACTACATTAAAAGCCACAAGAAATAAGGTAAGTAAATTAGTAATCTTAACAGCTACAGAATAAATACCGCCCTGTTCGGCCCCTAGCATCGAGCCAATCATCAATATATCAATTTGATTTAAAGCTGTATTACATAGTGTAATACCTAAAAAACCCAGCCCCGTACTCATCCAGCCACTAGACACAGCGACGCTTCCATGCCGATATTTTGAGCCCATTTTCTTCCAACAAATGAAATTCGTTAACGCAGAAAGTAATGAAGCTGCCAGCAATAATAATAGCGCATCGTACAGTTTCAGCTGTGAATTCAACGCTACCGAACCCACACCGACCATAATTACTAATGGCTTTAATACTAATTCATTAAACTGACTAACTACTGGCTTTTTAATCGACTGTATCAACCCAGCATAAACAGAGGATATAGCCATGAAAAAAATTGACACACACCAAAGTGCAACTAATTCTATGGAGACATCAACAGTTTTTTCGATGTAGCCAGCACCAAATATAAGAATCAAGGTAAGTATTAAAAATGATGATAGAGAAGCGGCTTTTATCGCGT
This sequence comes from uncultured Paraglaciecola sp., assembly GCA_905479025.1. The sequence goes on along the minus strand of CAJQKX010000218.1, from coordinate 307 downwards.
ATCTCTCATATCTAAGAGTGGAAATGCCTTTTTCAATATACTCAGGAATAAACTTAAGGCTTACCTTATCAAAACCTAACAAGCAAAAAGCAACAAGTAAAATCGATAGTGATGAAAGATAATTGTATGCACCAAAATCAGATAAATTTAACGTCCTCGCGAGAACAATCTGCAATAAAAAACTGATTAACAAGCCAATTATTTTCACAATAAAACTCAGTGACGCGGCTTTTTTTAGGTAGCTATTTTTTGACATATTTTATTCTTATCTTTTTTAAAAATAAGTTAAATGACATTTCTGTTGCAC
>CAJQKX010000217.1 GCA_905479025.1 uncultured Paraglaciecola sp. | reverse complement strand
CTTCCAGTCAACATGGCTAATGCCCAAGATAATAGTGCCTCAGCTGATGACCAACAAATACAAGAAGTGGTCGTAGAGATAGGCATTTTAGGCAGTATTTTAAGATCATTAAGAGAGAAGAGAAACGCAGACCAAATTAAGGATGTTATTAGCGCTGAAGATATCGGCAAGTTACCCGATCAAAATTTAGCCGAAGCGTTACAGAGAATCACAGGCGTACAAATTAGTCGTGATTTTGGTGATGGCAGTGAAGTGTCTATTCGAGGCATGGCTCAAAACCGTGTAGAAATTAATGGCCAGTCTGTAATGGGCTCAAACTCCGAAGGTCGCGGCATTAGCTTCAATGATTTAGCACCCGATGCCTTCAGTAGTATCGAAGTGATTAAAACGCCTATGGCCAAAATGACCGAGGGGTCGCTCGGAGGAACTATTCGCTTAAATACTCGTCGTGCATTTAACTCACGAGGCACTGTTTTGAGTGGACGTATACAAGGAGAGTATGTCGAAGATTTAGACGGCGAATGGGATCATGGTGATGATATAACGCCAACAGTTTCTTTGTTTGGCAGTACACGCTGGGATACCGACTTTGGCGAGATGGGTGTTACAGCCTCCTTCACCTATCAAGAACAAAATAGAACCAAAGACACCTCAGAGATGCGTTGGAAACCTTACAGCGTTACAGGGACGCAAAGAACGGTAACGGCTGCTAACGGCGATTCACTTGCCAGCGCTGGCGATACTATTTTTGCACCTCAGCAAATTAAATTTCAAGCATGGGATCGAGAACAAACTCGTACCGGATTAGTCTCTGGCTTTCAATGGCAGGTTACCGATACTTTTCAGTTTTATGCCGATGCTAATTATAATGCTTTTGACATTTCAACAGCGAGTAACTCTGTTCAGGCAACATTTAATTCAGGCCAAACCAATTATACCAACGCTGTTATGACCGATAACAACACCCTTTTACAGGCTGATGTTAATACCACCTTTGGTAATACCAATGGCTGGGCACAAGATAGCGATAGAAAAACTTATGGTCTAACACTAGGTGCAGAATACTTGTTAGATGAATGGACCATCACCTCTACTCTTGGCGCATCTCATGGTGAAACAGATCAAAAGAATTCTTTTTTTAGCACACCCATTCTATCCTCACGCGCAGTGAGTTACGCATTAATCAATACCGATGTACCTGTATTAAACTTTACCACGCAAGCTGGAGCACCCATTGATACTGGAAGCATTTCGACTTACAAGCTTAATAGCTTGGGGCTTCAAGATGCCTTCTTAGAAACCAATAATGCGGAGTTTAAAGTTGATTTTAATTATAATTTTGATGGCGAGCATTTAGCATCTATTGATTTTGGTGCTCGCGCAGCAAACCGTGAAGCTTCGCGCGTAAGAGACATTACATCTAACATTTCCCTTAGGGGCCAAGCCGTTGAGGACTTTCCAACCCTTGTCGATAGAATGACTCCCTTCCCCACTGATTTTTTAAATGGTTTTTCGGGTGGCAGCTATGACTATCTCGCCCCTCAAAATGGTGACTTTTGGTCTAACCCAGAAATTGCCATTGATGTTTATGGCATCGATGTCGCAACAGACCTAGTACCGGAACTTGGTTACCAATACAACGTTGAAGAAGAAACTCAAGCCGCCTATATTCAAGCAAATTTTGCCGGTGAACTTTTATATATCCCTTACTCAGGCAATATCGGTTTTAGAAGAATATTTACCGACGTCATCTCCTCTGGCTGGTTACAACCGCCAGGAGGCATTGCTGCAACCGAACTGGCAATGACTAATGAATACGGCGACACCTTAGGCAGCGCTAACATAGGCTTTGCAGTATTTGATGATTTATTGGTTCGCTTCTCTATAGCGGATGTTATGTCTCGTCCTAGAATTTCAGACCTTAGCGCAGCCACTAAAATTAATACTGGCGACGCAACAGGCCGATCAGGCAATGTTTTGTTAGAACCTTTTCGCGCCAGACAGTATGACATTTCGGTTGAATGGTATGCCACCGACACCGACTACATAAGCGGCGCTGTTTTCTATAAAGATATCGAATCATTTATCATCAGATCAACACAGAGCCGAGTTATCTATCGCCCCGATCTTGATCAAGATGTGATTTACGATATATCACTACCTAGCAATGGCGAAGGCGGCAAAGTAAAAGGTTTTGAAATAGGCTTCACCAAAACCTTCGGCTTCTTAGGTGAAAAGTTTAGCGGCTTAGGATTAAGCGGCTCTTATACTTATGCTGATAGCGAAACATCTAATCAAAATATCGTAACTGGCGAGCCCTTACCGCTAGAAGACCTATCCAAAAAGAGTTACAACATTGTTAGCTTTTATGAGTACGGCAAATTTTCTGCACGCCTAGCCTATAACTGGCGTTCTGAATTTTTAGATAAAACACAAGGCTTTAATCAGCAACCAGAAATCGAAAGAGATAGAAGCCAAATAGATTTCTCTGCTAGCTATAAGTTAACCAAAAAAGTGAAGCTTTCCTTTAATGCTATTAACTTAGGCGACGATGCCAACGATGAATATCAATTACTTGAAGAACGTGATTTCAAGAAGAGTTCCGTAGGCCGCAGATATACCGTCAATATTAGCGCCCGATTTTAATATATAAATTTTGAAAAAAACTAGAGTTTAAGTATAACGAACAAAGACTCTACAACCTTTATCAGCTTTCTATATTGAGCATAGAAAGCTGATTTTTAATTTATGAAGAAACGAAACCTATGAAAAACGCGTTTAAAACATTATTAAATACCGTCTTGCTCTGCACTTTTGTCAGCGTTAATCAGCAAAGCTTAGCCGAATCGTCAGCAACATCAGACACTGTAAAAGCAACACCTAATATTGTGCTGGTACTCGCCGATGATATGAGCTGGTTCGATATTGGTGCCTACCATCAAGCCATTGACTATGTGCCTAAAAATGCCATTACACCGAATATCGATAAAATTGCTGAAGAAGGCATGATGTTCACACGCTCTTTTACCGCAACCGCAATGTGTGGAGTGACTCGTCAACAGCTATATACCGGCATCTACCCAGTCCGTAATGGTGCATATGGCAACCATACTCGCGTCTATGATGGAGTAAAAAGTGCTGCGCATTACTTTAGAGATATGGGCTACCGAGTGGGACTAGCCGGTAAAGGACATATATACCCTAAAGCCTCCTTCCCTTTTGAAAAAGCTGGTGGAGAAAACAAAACTGCAAAAGGTGAGTCATCATTTGGTATTGATGTTACTCGTCGATTTATGGCCAGGGATAAAGACCAACCCTTTTTCTTAATTGTTGCATCGGCTAATCCGCATGGTCCTTGGAACCGCGGTGACACAAAACAGTACCCTAAAAATAAACTAGAAGTGCCGGTATTTTTAAATGATACCCCAGGACTTCGTCATCGACTTTCACAATACCTCGCTGAAGTTTCTGACTTAGACCGTGAAGTAGGGTTACTTGAAGCTGAAGTAGAAAAGTTGGGTATTAAAAACGATACTATTTTTATCTTTACTAGCGAACAAGGCAGCAGTTTACCTTTCGGCAAATGGACCAACTATGACAGCGGCCTTCAAACGGCTTTTATTATTCGCTGGCCCAACAATATCGAAGCGGGAACAACCTCAGCAGCCATGATCGAATATGTCGATGTTGTTCCAACACTGACTGATCTGGTTAAAGGAACTGTACCTGAGAATCTTGATGGAAGCAGTTTTAAACCCGTACTGTTAGGTCAAGCTACCGAACATAAAGACTATGTTTATGGCATTCAAACCAGCTTAAATGTCCATGAAGGCGCCCCCTATCCCATAAGATCTGTTCGGGGTAAGCAATATAAATTAATCCATAATATTTATGCTGAAGGTAAATTCTCTAACGTTATCACTGAAAATGACTGGTTTAAAGACGAGCTAAAAGCAGAGAAAAAAATCAATAAGAGCAATTACGCTCGCTATGTCACCCGTCCTGAATTTGAGCTTTACGACATTATTAAAGATCCCTTTGAGCAAGTGAATATCATTGATCAACCTCAATACAAAGATAAGATCACTGCTTTAAAAAGTCATTTATCGAATTGGATGGCTCAGCAAGGCGATCTAGGTTTAGAGACCGAAATGGTAGTCTGTGAACGAAAAGGCTTTTCTCATAGAAGATGTCCCTAATAACAAACTATTGTAAACGACCCATTAGCAACACTAAAAAATTGACATAAAACAGTATTAACGTGATGACTTAATCGACTGAATCAAGTCATCACATGGTAAGTAACCATATCTCGAGAACAATATGAAAAAAGCACTGACAATAATAAGCCTCTCATTAGCAATAACTGGGTGCAATAACCCTTCGCAAATGAGCACCGAAAAAAATGATGCCAGTTTACCCTTATCTGCT
>CAJQKX010000216.1 GCA_905479025.1 uncultured Paraglaciecola sp. | reverse complement strand
ACTTGATTTGGTTAATTGTATTTTCCATAGTTCTTTTGTAGTTAGGTTTTGTTTGTTATGTTTGGGGTTCGTTTAAGCGCGATTGCGCAGTAGAGCGAAGATTAGAATGATGGCAATTAAGCCAACGAAACCGCTTTCTCCACCAATGGCGGTAACAATACCTGATAGGTTTGCGACCACACTGGCACCAAAAATGGCGCCTTGGCCGAATACGATTTCAGCAATAATACCGAGAGCAATCAGGCCTATTCCGAGTTCGGATACACCTTTGATTATACTAGTTAGCTGTGAGGTTACTTTTTCCATTTATCTCCTTTGTTGGGGTGAGCCAGTAGTCGCTAGTGATGATTCACATGAATCATCAGCACTACCGGAAAGGCAAAGCGGCACATCGATGCGCCAAAATAGGGGTAGACACAGCAGGCTGAGACAACATTGTCTCGCCGATTTCCAGTTTGCATGTAAGAAACAGGTCACTGGAAGATGCAATTTAACGATAAATTTACATAAGGGAAGTATAATTTACCTAAAATACTATCTTACACGCACATACGCTTATGTACGCACGATTAAGTAGTTTAAAACGCAATTAAATCGGTCTCTAACAATTAGACAACAGATACCTTAATTTTAGCGAATCCGACTAGTAGAACGCATCTACATTTAGCCCTAAGCGATTTCCATGATTTTGGAGACGGGAAGAAGTCATAGTCAGAGTGGTTGACTGAAATACAGATGCTTGGTCAGCTTAGGTCTTTAGGCGGCTAAAAGCTTAACGCTATTTAGGCAAAGACATGGGTTCTCGCCGCCCAGAGGGCCGCAACTGTGCTGCTTAACCGACGACGCTGGAAAGCTGGAAAATCGGCAAGAACATGGCCATGACAATACCGCCGATAACTATACCCAGGAAGCAAATCAGTAACGGTTCCATCAGTGAAGTTAGAGCTGCGACGAGTGTGTCTATTTCGCCATCATAGAAATCGGCGACTTTAACCAGCATGCCATCTATGTTGCCAGTCTGCTCACCTGCACGGGCCATATGCTTAATCATTGGAGGGAAGTATCGGTTTGTGGCAAGCACGTCTGAGACTTGGCCCCCTTGGCTAATTTGTTTCGAGATTTCTCTGCAGGCTAATTCAACATAGGTGTTGCCCGACGCCTTTCGTAGGATTTCCAGTGTGCTTAAGATTGGGACACCTGATCGCATCAAAATTGCATAGGTACGGCAAAAGCGAGACAAGCAGACTTTGCGATTGAGTTCGCCTATCACGGGAATCTTGAGGATAACTTGATCTTTCATTCTCCGCCCTTTGGGTGTGGCGACAATGCGTTTAAACAGAGAAATAAAGAGTACGATGCCTATTATAATAAAAATAATGTAGGAGCGCAGAAATTCGCTGAGGTCGATTAAGATTTGCGTTGGTTTGGGTAACTCTTGCCCAAAGCTGCTGAACATTTCTGAAAATACTGGAATGACAAAAATTAGCAGAACTGTGACTAGGCTTACTGCTAGCCCAATAACCGCGATTGGGTAGGTCATCGCACCCTTGACTTGTTTGTAGAGTTTGACCGATTTTTCAAAGTAGACCGAGGTTTTTTCAAGGAATTCGGCGAGGCCGCCACTGGCTTCGCCTGCTTCGACCATTGAAACAAACAAGTTCGGAAAAGCCCGAGGGTAGGCAGCGCAGGATTCAGAAAAGGATTTTCCTGAGGAAACGTCGTTGCGGACGTTATGGATGATCATTTGGAACACTGGGTTTTCAGTCTGCTCCTCAAGCGCTTCAAGTGCTGAAACTAGTGGTAGACCTGCTTCCAGCATAGATGAGAGTTGCTGGGTAAACATTGTAAGCTCTTGGAGCTTAATTTTTTTGCGCTTTGCCTGTTTCTTGTAGGACTTAAGTTTGGCTAAGCGTTGCCCTTCACTAAAACTATTTTTTTTCTTTTTCGTGGAGTTAAATCCTGCAGGTGTCAGAGTAGCCATAGTATGCAATTTATAGGTTATTTACCTGTATTTATCTGTATAATTATATGACTTGCAAGTTTACAAAGGTTAAAGACGTTATTTTACTTGTTTGCGGGTGTTTTTTTAAGCCTATTTCTTAGGATGCTTCAGAAATGATATAAATAAATCTCCCAGATCGCGCCTTGACAGCAACAAGGACAGGGGTTTTTCTCCTGCGCTTTTCTCCAATTTTCAAAGGATAATATCATGGGACCAACATACAGACCTTCAAAACTTAGACGCGCACGTAAATTCGGCTTTCGCGCACGAAATGCAACGCGAGGCGGCCGCAAAATTCTTGCAGCACGACGAGCTAAAGGTCGTCGTAGCCTATCTGCTTCCGTCTAGGGCGGAGCGCAATGAGGTCACGGAGCCATGGGCATCCCGACTTCTAAGCGTTTGCGCAAACCGCGCGAATTTCAAGAGGTCCGCAATCAGGGTAAACGTATCCTGTGCGGACCTTTTATTTTTCAATGTCGGCGGCTTTCCGCGGAAGCAGGTCAAGTGCGGCGTTTCGGTGTGATCGCATCGAAACGGGTCGGCAACGCTGTAAAGCGCAATTTGGGCAAGCGTACTTTTCGCGAGTTATTTCGCTTGCATGAATTGCTGCTGCCACCGGGCAGTGAGCTGGTGGTCGTACTACGTTCGAGTTATGATCGACATAGTTTTAGTGATCTGGAGTCTCGTTTTATGCGTGCTTGTAAGACGACTTCTAAAGAGACTGAAGCTGACGTAACGAGAGCCAATTAATATGGATACCGATGATAAACAACAGGTCGCGCAGTTGCGATTAACCGATGCGCCATCCGTATTGGCAGCAGGGGCGATTTTGCTCGTGCGCATCTATCAGTTATTATTATCGCCATTAAAGCAGGTGTTTTTCGGCTCCACTTGTAGTTGCCGCTTTCAGCCGACTTGCTCGTGTTACGCTGGTCATGCACTGCGTCAATATGGTTTTTGGCGTGGCTCTGGTTATGCTTTGCGCCGCATCTTACGGTGCCACCCATGGCATCCAGGCGGATATGATCCGCTTCCGAGCTTGAAAAATGAGTATAAAGCAGACATTCCAGCACCTTCAAATCACTTTTAGATGGATAAGAAAAATACAATTTTAGGTATCATTTGTATCGTAGCTGGTATCGGCTATATGTACAAACAGGCAGAAGATGCGCAAGCGTATCAGAATCAACAGCAGCTTGAAGAAGCTTCAGTACTGGAACGGGCCGCTGCCGATGGGATCGTTGACAGCACGTCGGGTGTGCCAGCGTCCGCGGAGGCTGATGACTCTATTTTAGAGTTGTTGACGCGCGAAGTGGAGATTCCCGCCTCGAGTGTGATTTCAGAGCCTGTGGCCTCTGTCGAAGAGCAAATTGTGA
>CAJQKX010000215.1 GCA_905479025.1 uncultured Paraglaciecola sp. | reverse complement strand
CGTGGATCTAGGGCTCGATTCTGGCCAAACTGAGAGAATTGCCGTTCAGGTGGGTAAGTTTTTTGCCGTATAAAGCTTCTAACAAAAACAAGCACAGGAGCGGTTTTAAGCTGCTTTCGCTTCACTCAATCAACTTAAAACACGCCCTGTGTTGTTGGCGTTATATGGCTAAGGAAAGTTTGTGAAAACTGAGATTTTAGGGAATATTTTAGGACTTACTCTTGCTCACTCAGCATTTATTGGAAGTGGTCAAGACGGAGTAACATTAGCTCCATATGTTGTTTATCAGCAAGGTGAAAATAGGCAAGTCTTAAACTTCGAAGCAGATACTCAACAAGAAGCAATTGATAGCGCATATACATCTATTCTAGAGTACCAACCTAGTGTTGATGCATGGGCAATTTCTCATGAAGGTCTTGTAACACTTGATAATGGTGAAAAACAGGATATCTATATTGTCAAAGCATGGATCAATGGTTTAGCTGAACCAATAATGATATACCAAATGTTTAATCCTAAACCGTTTAAATTAATTGGTAATATAAAAGTTGTAAACTTTGAAGATACTGGCTTGGATACGGAGCAAGCTGAAATGCTTCATCAAGCACTCGATGCTGGGATTGAATCACATAATAGTGCAAATGAAAAATGGGAAAGTTGGTTTTAATCGCCATATAACAAGCAAATCAACAAGGACTAAAAACAGCGGGCTGTTCGCTCCGCTCCATTTTAGCCCACTATTTTTAGCCTGTTATTTGGGCGTTATAGGTCTTACCAATGAATGAAACCGAAAAAATTCAGAATATTCCAAACTTTTCTGAACTCTTTCTAAGTTGGCCTACTGAAACACAAATAGGAATGGTGCTGTTTGCTGTCACATGGCTGGTTGGCGGTAATATATTGATATACTTCAGCATGAAGCGTAGAGGAATTCCCTATTGGAAAATAATAATACCCTCCGTAAAAATTCCTTTCGGCATGAATGGCAAAGAGTATTTAATATTAGGCGCACTGGCAGCTTTATCATTAACATTTGCAATGTGGGGAATAAGCGCGCAGTGACCACCAGCCCTATAACAAGTTTATCAACGAACGCCTTCGGCTGGACAAAGTGCTGCGCACTTTGCCCGTTATAAAGGCGTTAGCTTTCAAACACAAGGAAATAGCATGGGATTGGCTGAGTGGTTTAGTGACTTTGATTCAAAACTTAAAGTCAAAGATGGTGGAACCATATCCACTAGATATAAAAAAATAACCAGAAGACTGAATACAGATTACTGGGCTACCACATCCGACACTAGCCATAGCTTATATGTTGGCTCATATGGCCGAGGTACAGCTACGGAAGGTTTCAGTGATCTTGATATGATATTTCGACTTCCTTACTCAGAATATGAAAAATACAACAATTATTCTGGTAACGGACAATCTGCGCTTCTTCAGGCAGTAAAAGCATCGATTGAAAAGACATACTCGACCACGAGTATTCGTGGCGATGGGCAAGTTATACTTGTTCCATTCGATGACGGAATAACATTCGAAGTTGTTCCAGCTTTTATCAATAAAGACGATAGCTACACCTTCCCCGACGCTAACAGTGGTGGGTCATGGAAAACAACCAACCCCAAACCCGAAATTTCAGCGATCAGCAACCGGAACAACGCCTGCAACAAAAATCTGGTTCCTCTATGTAGAATGACGAGGGCTTGGAAAGCAAAATGGAATGTGCCTATCGGTGGCTTACTTATTGATACCTTAGCCTATCAATTTATTGAAAATTGGGAATATAGAGATAAATCATATTTATACTATGATTTTATGAGCAGAGATTTTTTTAAGTGGATGTCTGATCAAAGTAAAGACCAAGAATATTGGAAGGCGCCCGGGAGTGGTCAATACGTATATGGCAAAGGTCTTTTTCAGTATAAGGCTAAGCAATGCTACAACTTAGCAGTTGAAGCAATTAATCATGAAACTGCCGCCACAAAAAGAGAGTGGTCAGCGAAACAAAAATGGCGAGAAATCTATGGAACAAAATTCCCAGATTAATGACAGCTCCGAACCAAGACTAATCCTAGAAGGGCAGCTTCGAGAATGCTACGGAAGAGTAGTCTACTCACACAAAACACACGAAAAGTGTTCGGACATACTATTAGATAGGTTGTCATCAATAAAACTATGGCAAATAATTTTATCTGCTCTAACCACCGGCGGCTTTATTTCAACGTTCTTAGGAGCGGGAGATATTGGGGCTGGTGTCGGGCTAATTCTTTCTACAATATTACTCGTTTTAAATGCCTATACAAAAAACTATGACCTCGGAGAATTGGCGCAAAAGCATAAGCAAGCCGCCAATGATATTTGGCTAATCCGTGAGCGATACCTTTCATTGTTAACTGACTTGGCAATGAAAGAAAAACCAGTAGAGAAAATCAAGGAAGATCGAGATGAATTGCTAGCGAGTCTCCATGCTGTTTATGTTGGTTCGCCAAGTACTACTTTCGAAGCGTATAGAAAGGCACAAAGTGCATTGCAAACACAGGAAGACATGACATTTAGTGACGATGAAATAGATGCTTTTTTGCCGTCTGAGTTAAAGAGAAGCTAACAAGTTGCGCAAGCGGGACAAAGTGCTGCGCACTTCGCCCCTTCGCAAGGCGTTAGGCGAATAATCAAATCTTCAAGGATATAGTATGACTGATGAAGTAGAACAAGAAAAAAAAATGAACCCCATTGCGGTTGCAATAACAACTTTTCTACATGCATTAAGAGATGCAGAAGAGGTTGTTAATTTTTATGTTCCTGTTGCTGGTCGACTTCACAATAAAAGAATTGATGAGCTTAAAGAAGAGGCGGAACAAGCGAAAGAACTTTCTGAAAAAG
>CAJQKX010000214.1 GCA_905479025.1 uncultured Paraglaciecola sp. | reverse complement strand
GCCAGCAGGGCCAGAGCCCAGAATTAGTAGCTTAACGTGTCTCACTTCAGACATTTAACTCTCCAAATATTTTTAACAGCCACCTAAGGTGGCCAAAAATTTCATTTAATTTATGCTGGTCTAGTATGTGGGCAAGTCGAGCACTTTCAATATCCAGTACGTAACTAAATCATAGTCAATGTACTTATTTTTACTGTGTTGCCTGAATTGCGGTCAACGCGATAGTGAATACAATATCATCTACCAGTGCGCCGCGGCTTAAATCGTTAACGGGTTTGGCCATGCCTTGCAACATTGGCCCAATACTGACCAAATTAGCACTACGTTGCACGGCTTTGTACGTTGTATTACCGGTATTAAGATCTGGAAAAATAAACACTGTGGCATGACCTGCTACCTTGCTATTGGGTGCTTTGTTCTTCGCAACACTTTCCATCACCGCCGCATCATATTGCAAAGGACCATCAATTAACAAGTCGGGGCGTTTTTGTTGCGCTAATTTAGTGGCCAATTTGACTTTTTCAACGTCTGTGCCGGTACCTGAACTACCTGTGCTGTAGCTGATCATGGCGACCTTTGGTTCGATACCAAAAGCCGCTGCTGAGTCAGCTGATTGAATAGCAATATCCGCAAGTTGCTCAGCATTTGGGGCGGGGTTGATAGCACAATCGCCATACACTAATACTTGTTCTGGCAATAACATAAAAAATATTGAGGAAACTAAAGATGCCCCTGGTGCAGTTTTGATTAGTTGTAACGCCGGGCGAATAGTATTGGCGGTTGTATCCACAGTACCTGACACTAATCCATCCACATGATTTTGTTGCAACATCATAGTGCCTAATACCACGTTATCGAGTAAACGTTCTTTGGCTACTACAGCCGTTAGTCCTTTATGTTTACGTAATTTCACCATCGGTTTTACATACTGACTGCGTATGTCTTCAGGCTGTATGATTTTAACCGAATCAGCTAACACCACTCCTTGTTGTTGGGCGACTCTTAATATCTCGGTTTTGTTGCCAAGCAAAATGCACTTTGCGATATTTCTTTGGGCACAAATGGCCGCGGCCTTGATTGTTCTTGGTTCTTCGCCCTCAGGTAACACTAGGGTTTTGTTAGCTTGTTGTGCCAGTTGGGTTAATTTATAGCGAAATGCTGAAGGAGAGAGTCTCAAGGCTCTATTTGAGTCCTTTGAGATTGACGCGACCCAATCAGAATCAATACATGCTGCGGTGTGATCCATTACGCGGTTGATACGTTGTTCGTCGTCGGCGGGTACTTCTTGATTGAACATATGTAAATTGAGCGATGTTTGCCAGGTGTTCTCATTGGTCAGTAAAACGGGTAAACCGGTTTCTAACGCTTGAGAACAAAGCTGCCAAATCCGCGGATCGGGTTGATAACCTCCAGTCAACAACAATGCTCCTATTTTTGTACCATTTTGCGCGGCCAAGCATGATGACACCAATACGTCACTTCTATCACCGGACAATACTAACAGCGCGCCGGGTTTAAGGATGGATACCATATTATGGATTTCGCGGGCACAAAAATGCACACTGCGCAGCCGTCTGTGTTGATAATCGCCCTCGTTTAATAACTGTGCATTCAGGTGTTTACAGACATCTAGAACACGCGGAGCGATAAGCTCAAAGCTCCAAGGTATTGTGCCCAGTAAAGCAAAAGACTTTGAGAAGATAGGTAAGTTGTATAACTTATTGACAACACCAGTCGTTTGACTAGTGTCATGATTTTCGATTAATTCGCTGCTTAGACGTCCTTTGTCATCAATGGGGGCATTGACCTTATTAAAAATACAACCGATGACTTTTTTACTTTTGTGACCACCATAACTGTTAGCCATAATTTCTAGCTTGTCGTTAAGTTGATTCAACAGCAAACTTCTAGGGGCACTGACTAACACAATCTGTGCATCTAAGGCATTGCAAATTTCCCTATTCAAACGCACAGCATAAGGATGGTTTTGGGTGGAAACTAAACCTTCTATAATAGTGATATCTTCTTTATCAGCGTGTTCCTCGAACAGTGCAATGATGTCTTCTAATAAAATATCAATTTTGTCTTGACTGATCATCTCTTCAACATATGAGACTGAAAAAGGTTTAGCTGGTTTTAATAATCCAACCTTAGTTGCAATGGTAGTCGACTTTTCAGGCTCATTGTTTCCTTGTCTTGGTTGGCCGACAGGTTTGAAAAAATTAACTTTTAGGCCTTGCTGCTGCATCACTCTCACCAACCCAAGGCTAACGCTGGTTAAACCCACATTTGTACTTACCGGTATCAACATTATTCGACGTGGCATAGTGATCCCTTATTGAGCGTACTTTATGGTGTCTTTAGCAATCACCCATTCTTCATTGGTGGCAATGGCAAAGATGGGTTTTGAATGAGTATGGCTAATAAGGCCAGATTGGCCAAAACGCATTTGTAGATTTTTATCTGGATCAAGCTGTAACCCCAGATGTGTTAGCTGATTAATGGTGTTTTCCCTGACGTAGGCAGAGTTTTCTCCAATACCACCGGTAAAAACTAAAGCATCTAATGGCCCTACAACCGCTATATACGCGCCAATATATTTGACTAGTCGATAAATAAACATATCGAGTGCCAGCTGAGCTTGTTGGTTACCATCGTTGGCTTGCTGTTCAATAATTCTACAATCATTGCTCAGTTCTGAGATACCCAGTAACCCAGACTTCTTATTCAATAACTCGCTTACTTCAGATACCGAATAGCCTAGTTGCTCTATCAAGTAAGTAGGCAAACTGGGGTCAATATCACCGCAGCGTGTTCCCATCACTAAACCCTCTAAAGGAGTGAAACCTAAGCTGGTGTCAATTGCTTTGCCTTTCCTGACCGCTGCTATGCTGCATCCATTACCAAGGTGTGCCGTGATTAAGTTACAAGCTGATAACTCTTTTTTAAGGGCATTTGCCGCCTCATGTGCCACAAAGTAATGGCTTGTGCCATGAAAACCATAGCGCCTAATATTATGTTGTTGGTAAAGTTCATAGGGCAGGGCATACAAGTAAGCATGCTTAGGCATGGTTTGAAAAAAGGCCGTATCAAATACTGCGACATGAGGTAAATGAGGATATGAAGTTTGCGCGCTGTTTATACCAGCCAAGTTTGCTGGATTATGTAATGGTGCCATAAGCGAAGTTTGCTGTATGGCTTGCTTGACCTGATCGTTAATTAAGCTTGAATGGGTGAACGTTTCGCCGCCGTGCACAACTCTATGTCCTACCGCCACAATTTTTTGGCTTAAGTGTTTGAACTGTTTCAGCTTTTTAGCTATTACCACTAATGCTTGTTGATGGTCAGTATTGACTGGTAATTTAACATCATGCTCTTTGTGTTGGTAACTAAAAACTAGCCTGCTAGAGGCAGTGCAAAGGTTTTCTGCCAATCCATGTAAGGGAGCTGTTCCTGTTTTGGCTTCTATAATTGCAAACTTAATAGAGGAGCTTCCACAATTAAGAACGAGAACGTATTGATCCATAAGTAAAAATCCTTTTTATCAACCACAACAAAACATTATTAGTATTGTTATGAGAAATTTTTAGTATCGATAGTTGATTTTATATAACATTAGGACGATAGCTTATGCGTGATTTAGCCGTTAGTATAAACCTTAAATTTATGGTGGAGTAACTGAGTTGGCACAAACTATTACAGCAATGGTGAAAGATGGTCAGCAATATATGGAGACGTGGCCTATGCAATCGCAGTTATATGGCATGTTTCCTGAGTGCAGGGTTATATCAGCGACTAAATTTTCGATAAAAGTGATGCCAGCCCTAGCCGTTTTAACAGTTGCAGCATTAATTAATTTGCAAGGCGTTGAAAAGTTACCTCAAGCATTAGCCATAGGTACGTTCTTTTTATCCTTACCTATGCAAGGATTGATGTGGTTAGGGTACCGCTCAAATCAAAACCTGCCACCAGCATTAAAAAGTTGGTATTTAGACATTCATAATAAAATGCAAATGCAGGGTTGTGCGTTGCCATCTCCAAAAGCCAAGCCAGAATATAAAGAACTTGCCAG
>CAJQKX010000213.1 GCA_905479025.1 uncultured Paraglaciecola sp. | reverse complement strand
ATCGGCAATCGCATCATCACAGGTCGCAACAAACACATCGGATAATCCATTGGCCAAACAGGTCCGGTGATAACAATGTCCCACCATAGGCATCCCTAAAAGATGAGCCATAGGCTTACCCGGGAAGCGACTAGCCCCCATACGAGCAGGTATAATTCCTATTGCTTTCATACTAACTTAACCTCTTTATTTTCGCTGCACCAACCCTAGCGGAGACATCTAACATTCTTATGTCAACGCTATAAGCAAGTATCTTATAGCCCTCTTGAACAAGTCTTTCTAGCCTTTCGGGATCAGGCTCTACCATATGCATTCCTGCGGGACACCCCGCGGCCACTCCAGCATTAAATATGTTATTAACCACTTCTTTAAATTCGTCTCGCTCAAACTCTCCTGGCATTCCCATGGAGCAGGAGAGATCATATGGACCGATAATAAAACCGTCGACTCCTGGCATGGAAAAAATCTCATCAAGATTTTTTAGAGCATCAATATGTTCAATCTGGACTATAACTACCGTGGCATTCTCTTGCCAATCAAGGTACTCACTGAATTTAGAGCCGTAACCTTGCGCCCGTGCTAGGCCTACTCCCCTATTCCCAACAGGCGCGTAGCGAGTAGCCGCTACCGCTTTCTCAGCGTCCTGCTTACAATTGATGGAAGGCACCACAATCCCATGAGCTCCAGCATCCAGCATTCTTTTTATTTGACAAGCATCATTTGAAGTTACACGCACGAGGGGAGGCACACCCGCTAAGTCCACAGTGCGAATCAACTCGCCAGCTTGCTCTATAGAAATAGTAGAGTGCTCAAGATCGATTACAAGCCAATCAAATCCTGCTTTTGCTAGAATCTCTGCAATCCCGGTATTACCAAGAGTGATCCAGCTCCCAATAGTAATGCGCCCTTTCTTTAGCTTTTCTCGTAGGTTCATAGGACTCCTTTTATACCCAACATGAGTAAGTACTAAACAACAGCTTATAGCGACCATCTTTAGATTTTGCTAAAGAGATTGCAACTGAATTAATTCTCTAAATTTTGAGCCTTCCTGTTCACTTAAAACATCGTAGCTTCCACTCTCAACAATCATTCCTTTGTCCAGAACATAAATACAGTCTACATTTTTTATTGTAGACAGCCTGTGAGCAATGACGATGACCGTGATACGGCCTTTCAACTCATCTATGCTTTTTTGTATTGATTTTTCAGAGCCAGAGTCAAGGGCACTGGTCGCCTCATCTAGGATCAACATCTTCGGTTGACGAAATAGTTCACGCGCTATAACTAACCGCTGTTTTTGCCCTCCCGACAGAAGCACACCTCGATCACCTTCCATCGTATTGTATGCCTCTGGCAAATTATCAATAAACTCGCAAAGGTGAGCTTGCCGCGCGGCTTCCAAAATAGCTGACATCGCCTCAGGATTTTTTGCAACACCACCATTTAAAAGACAAATGTTATCGGCGATAGAGGCATCAAATACAATGGGATCTTGAGAGACATAACCAATCTGCCCTCGCCAACTAGCTTTATCAATAATGCTGTCAGTTACCCCATCAACTGCAATGCTACCTCCAGTAGGGCTTAGCATCAGAGTAATCAGATCTAACATAGTGGACTTACCAGCACCTGACTGACCAACGAACGCAACAGATGTTCGAGCCGGTATATCCAAATTGATACCGTTCAAGACATTTCCTAGCTCAGGAGAATAGGAAAAGTCCACGTTCCTAAAATTGATCCCAACATCGAGCTTCTTAAGAAGATGATCCCCGTCTTGTTCAACATACAACTGTTGACTTGCAAATTCCTGATCAACAATTTCCATACTTCCAATAAGACGGAGGCAGTTTTGCCAATATGCTTGGATTTGCATTAACGAACCCATCCCCCTGTAAAATAATACTATCGAAATTAAAATAGGAGCTAGTTCCTGCTGAAAGATAATCAACTGGACCATCACTATAATCATTACAAAAGTGACAGCAGTAGGCTCACGTACAGCATGTGTAAATGCCTGAGCAATCCCCGTTCGAACCTCGTATCCAGTTAAACGCGAAACTGACTCATGGACTCGATTTCGAAAATCATCCATCTGATTAGTTGCCACTAAGTATTTAAACCCTTGCAGGGCCTCTATCAAATATTTAGATAAAGTTCCGTTCTCAGAGGCCGATTTCCTTGAAAGCATTTGGACAAAACCATTTAGCGCTCGAAATAAAAATAACAGAATCACACCTGCCACCAACGCCATCAAACCGAACCGCCATGCCACTGCGAAGGCTAATATCAAATAGATTACTGCACTTAACATATGGGAAATAAGGTTCGAAAGAGCATGAAAAGACTCTAGCCCTCTATTTACCTGCTCATTGATAATATTAGTAAAGTGGCCCGTGCTTCTTGAGCAATAGTAACTATATTGCATTCGGGTATAACTATAGAATAAACGACTTTTCAACTCCCTCAAGAGTTGACCTCTGAGATAAGCATCTAGTCCTAAAGCGCCAAAAAGAAGAACTCCCTTAAAAACAAAGGCAAACGTAATTAATAACAGAATAGCGGTTGCGGAGCCCTCAATACCTAACATAACCAGAAAATCGTTTATGTACAACGAAGGGCCAGTTAATTCCTTGGCTTGTGAAGCACTATCCGCCGAGGTGCCAAGTGTCTCTAACAAAGGCATAAGCATCAAAATACCAAATCCATCGGCTATGCCAGCCAGCATAGAAAGACCGAAAATAAGATATATTCTTCTACCAAGGTAGCCTTGAAATAGCTTTACAAAACGAGGGACAGCTAGCAGAGAAACTTTCAAAATTATACTCTCAGTTAAAATATTCAGTTGTTTTTTTAATGTATTTTATGTTGAGATTAAGCAGGTCACTATATCAAGAGTCAACTGTATACGTTGTCTCTACCTTCATTCGTGAACCACCATCAGTTCCACGCGTTATGTGTTGGCGGTAATATCCAACAATATAGTATGCAGACGAGATTTGGCATTCTTTAAAATTTGGGCATCTGTTTGTGGACATCTACTTGATTTCTAAGAGCCCAAAGGGACATTAACGTCCTATGTCAAGTTACGTGGATAGGTTTTCTGTCACGCTGCAGTTATTACCTAGTCAAAAATGCAACATTAAATTTCTCTGGTAATAGACGCGCTTTGGATTCTAAAACGTCACATACTAAAACCAGTTCAGATCCTTCAAAACAATTATTACCTAGCAGATCACAATACCTTTTTAATATTTTGGCACATTCTAAAAATGTAAACTTCACCATAAGGCTCAGCTTTATTAAGCCTAAATATCTTTATTTATTAATTGAAACGATTTTACAAATTGATTCGAAGATACATGAATTTTTGGCTCAATGAATATCCCTGTCCCAAATTTGACCGAATCATCGACCTTCACGTCACCTGACATCGTGACATTTGGCCCAAACGTGTTGTGACTCCCTAATACACAGTGATGCTCTATATTACAGAATGAGGAAATAAAGTTATTGTTTCCTATCTCACTATTAATACCTATGTGTGTTCTGGGTAACAAGACGTTACCTGATCCAATGTTTATCTCCTTGGGAATGACTACATCTTTATGAATGAAATTCACAAATGGGACATGAGGCGATAGCAGATCGAACCATTTCTGTCTAAGTATATTACTGGTCGACACAGAAATGACTAAACCATCAATAAATTTAAAGTGATAGTCATTTATGATTTCAATAGTTTCCACAGCACCAATAACTGGAACCCTATATTTTTGATTCACCACGTCAAATAAACCGTCATCATATATACATACAATCTCATAAGGTTCTGACAAACTTTCATTAATCTCAATTATTTGTGAAAAACCTTGACCACCACCAATTACTCCAATTCTCTTAATCGAGCGATTATTTTGAGGTATTTTCTTTGCAAAGTTTATAGTTTCGATAGCTTTACTCGCTCCATCTTCAATTGCTTCCAATCTATCGAACTCCAACTTGACTAATTTATCATCTAATTCTTGTTCAGAGATAAGAGCAATTACCTCGTCAACTTGATAAGTCTCATCAATTGCCAGAGCATCTATGAAATAAATATATCCAGAGTTGATAGCTATTACTTCATAAATTGTTTTCTGCCCCTCAACCTCAAAAACTATTTCACCCTCCTCTTTCCATTCTCCACTTTCAAGGTGGATTTCTCTCAAAATCACTTCGGTATCATTAGCACTTTCTTTTGGCACTTTTAGATAATTAATAGTCATAATTCATACCAGATTGAATACTATTGAGGATTTTTTGTATTGAAGGTAGTAGTTTTTTCTCAGCAATATGGCTGGCTGGGATTACTGTCTCATTACTGACATAATCGAAAAAGTCTATAGAGACACCAAATTTCAATAATTCATTAGTCAAAGCAGACCCAGGTGAACCAATGATAGTCCCTTCCTCTACTACTATTAGCTTTTTTGATTTAGATACACTTTTAATTACAAGGTCAAGATTGAGTGCTGACAATGAAACAGGGCAAATTAACTCAAAATTGAGATTATTAGTAAGTTTTAAAGCTTCTATCACTAGATCAGCATTGGCGCCATGCGCTATAAATGAGATATCTGGCATATCGCCGTTTGAAATCAGTATTGTTGGATATTGTTCCTTGGCTGCATAAATATTAAATCCATCATAAATATCAGGAGTCGAGTTGTACCCAATTTTATTCTCAAAAATAAGAGATGGCCTACCATCTTTGATTAAATTTTTATATGTTGTATCTGAATCTACAAAAGAATTTACTGATATTATCTGCAAACCATCACAGCCTATAAATAATTTCTCGAGGGATTGAGAATGAGTTGGCCCATAACCCCTTCCTCCACCCATAGGAGTCCTAATAATTAACGGAAGATTGATTTTATTGCCATACATCTTTGTGAATTTAGTTGCATGTTGATATACCTGATCAACTATGAGTGTAGTGAAGTCTCCGAACATTATTTCGCATATTGCTGGATTACCACTAAGTGCATATCCGATACCAAAACCTATAATTGATTGCTCCGCGATAGGAAAATTTATTACCCTATCCTCAAATGTATCTGACAGGTTTCCTGTTACCTTAAATGCTCCGCCATAGTCTTTATCAGCTCCTAAGCTTCGATTCCTAATGTCCTCCCCAATCACAATAGCTTTTGGATATTCATCAAGAGTCTTTCGGAGTGAATTATGTATTTTCTCTCTGACTGTTAACGTGGAATTGACAGAAATCTTCTCTATCGAACTCCCGCCCCTCAAAAAAATGCTATTTTTTTCAACATCCTCAAGCGGCTCCTGTGTAATAATTTCATCACACAAATCTGACAGAAACAGTTTATATTTAGTTCGATACTCAGCGTGCGCCTTGGAATCATTGAGCAACTTATTTAATGGGTCATTAGCGTGGTGTGATTCGATGACTTCATCATTCCTGTTATCATCGCCTTTGGAGTGGGACATCAGCCGCCGTGTTTTAATTCTAACAAAAGTTGGATTCATCCCTCTAGCAGACTGAACAGCATTCGACATCACTTTATCCAACCCACTCCAGTCGTCTGTGTCGCCTTCAAAATAACTAAGATTAAATCCTTCTACACATTTTTCTAAATTAGTGTAGTTAAAAGTGTCGGTTGAGGTTGATTGTGCGATCCCATTATCTTCTAAAATGAACAAAATCGGCAAGTCCATCCATCCAGCAATATTTAGCGATTCATATAGTATGCCTTGGCCTAAAGTGCCATCACCAATGAATATAATCGCTATATTATTTGTCTCTGCCAGCTTTTCACTGAAACTTGCCCCACAAGCAATGGGAGTCATCCCACCCTGAATTCCATTGGAATAAAACTTCTTATGCTGAAGATGTTGACTACCTCCATAACCTGAGCAAAGGCCAGATTTTTTACCCATTATCTCTGAAATTACCGCCGAAACTAAATCAAATTGAGCTAAAAAATGTGAATGACCTCGGTGATTTGAAAAAACCCAATCATCTTCAGTAATATAGTTATTAAGAATTACTGGAGTAATCTCCTGACCTATAGAAGTATGGACAGTTCCGCTTACCCTACCCAATTGAAATTGCTCTAACAACGTTTCCTCAATAGAACGTAGTTCAATAACTTTTTCTATTAATCTATCGTTGACCATAGGTCTCCTCATTTTTCAATATCAAGTCTAGAGTATTCATTTTTTAATTAATTGATAGTCAAATTTTTCGTAATTTGAGATGTCTGGATTCAAAACAAAATTTAATATAATTGTAAGATTTTTGTTCCTGGGTTTACTATCAAGAGTGCGCATTCCGTTCTTTATACGAAAAACCGTTGCTTCATTGAAAAGGGTAACACTGATTTTCACTACCTCCAAAGCAAAGGTAATACTAATTGCTCATCACTCCGAATAAATTAAAATTACAGTAACCAACACAATATCGTTACTAACCAGTCCAAGTCTCTATATATCTTTTTGCAATTTTTATATGACAATGATGCTCTTTGACAAATTCTCGGCCCGCGACCCCTACACTTGGTATCGAATCCCTTTCATCTAAAAGACGTTTTATTCGATCTATAATTACGTCTTTGTCCGGCTTGAGACCAATCACAGGAGTTTTGTCAATACCAAGACTTTTTAAGCCTTTTTCTTCGGCACCCCCCATCACCACCTTTCCCATGGCAAGAGCATAGAGTCCATTCATGGCTATAGAAGGACTATTAACCTGGTCCAAAATTACGTTAGCTTTTCTCATTAGGCCTAAGTATTCGTTAATCGGACGATGACCATCGATATAGCAATCTAAATCATTTGGGTATTTCTTATTCAAAACCTCAAAAGCTTTCTCTACATGTCTCGTTCCTTTAAAACCATACCTTGTTAATGCATGAAAAATAGCGATCCTAGAGCGTGGGACATTATCAGAAAATTCAATGGCTTTGGTATTCATAGGTAATGGAATTGTATTTAACCTTTTATGGCAATCTCGATAACCTATTTCATACTCATATAGGATAGGAATTAATCCATCAGAGGTCTCTACTATTCTTTTGTTGTATTCAAACGCACTGTCATCTTCCATATAATATCTATCAGTCTTGAGATCATACTTCAAGCTATCTTCAAAAGGACCAAAGTCAAGCCGCTCTCTACTATGCTTCCAGTAAAAAGCATCGCTACCCGCACCCAAAATAAAAAACTTGCCATTTATTTTTTTAAGTAATTTATAAAAAAATTCTTTTGGAAATAGTTTAGCATTAGGCCAAAAAGGATTGATGATCTGGACCACATCAAACCCACTTAATTTAGGAAGATTTAAAAAAGGCTTAGCTCTGGTATCCAACTTTCCCATAATACCAGAGAGGCTGCTATCAAGGTTTATATCATTTGGGAGCTGTTTGAAACCATCGGATCCCGAAGCCAGTGTTACATCATGCCCGAGCTCTCTAAGACCATCTTTTAGGTTATTATGCAATCCACTAAATTCGCCAAAAAGTAATATTTTCATCATTTATATTCTCTGCCTACAAAGATATAACTTAAGTAAAGCAATGCAGGCCGGAATATCAGCTAAACTTTTTTTCAAAATAAACTCTCTCATCATACTAGTGTACTCGCAAAATCGGGGAAGCAATCGAGCTGTATTTGCACCAAATTGGCATACAGTTTATTTAATCAGCCTATTGATCAATCGTTGGTTTATTAGCTTAACCGCATCTGTCTCAAAATCTCATCTGAAGCACTAAATGCAGCATCTAATTTTCCACAAAGCACAGACATTAAGCGCCCCTCTCGCTTGACCTCCGTAACTCGACTATCTCCATAATCGGACGACAGTTTTATTTTTGGAGACAACCATAATTCAGTATCTTCAATTTCTATATCTAAAAACTGTTTAACATGTGAAATTATTTTATTTTCTACATTTTTGTCTTTAGCTATTTCATGAATACTTGACAGACCCTGCTGAAATTCACTCTCAACTTCAGTGCTTATAAAAGGTGTATGGATCACTGAAGATAGGGTATGAGTACTTTCAGATGAAGGATAAACAGACACGAAAGGCCCGTCCATTACCGTAACTGCAGTATTTTTATCCCAATTTGTCTTACAATTTACCAAGGCCGCTAATTCATACTTAACAGGAAAAAAATCCTCAGTTGCGCCTAGATTTAAATTGGAATACGAGGCATTGATAATAAAATCATAATCATTAAATCTTTCGCTCTCAACGAAGACCGCTCCACTGCTTACGTCTATATGCGAAACTCGAGAGTTACAGATAATATTACCATTAAACTCATTAACCATAAGCTTTCTTAAGACCGCAAGCTCTATCCATTGCTCAGGAACAGCAACAACTGCCTCTATTTCCACTTGTTTCTTTAAAAAAACAGTTGATTTAAGACGCCTATAATCCAAGTGAAAAGCATCCATCACCGCAAAATACTGGTCGGCTGAAACGTGGCCTCCTCGGTGAATTGCGTACATATTCAATTTCATCGGATTGCATGCAGCAGAGTAATGCTCAACAAAACGATCATGACCTAATATTGATTGATAAATAGTGTACGCTGATCGAGGATAATGAAAGCCCAAATGTAATCTACATTGATTATTGAAGGCGGCACCGCAATAAGGCTGCGATTGGGCCTCCAAAACATCAATAGCGCAATGAGGATAATTATCCTGAATTTGGTTTGCAACATGCAGACCAAAAAAACCTGCTCCAACAACACATACTCTCACTAAATTAACTCCTGGAAAAAACAAGTAACAAAAGAATCACTTGATTGTTAGATAATCAATTCGTAGTCTTATAAAACTCTAAGTACCAGTCTACAAACTTGCTTAAACTGGCTTCTACGCTTGTAGTAGGCTTGAAGTCAGATCTGGTATTTGTAATGTCTATATCTGCATGCGTTATGAATACATCACAAATTAGCTAATATTTTGTACACAACTGTTTTTATTAGAAATTTTTGCGTAAATTTGACGCCTTATCGCGAATAGAAATTCACTATACCCGCCCCCTATCTTTTATTTTTTATTTTTTATTTTTTATTTTTTATTTTTTATTTTTTATTTTTTATTTTTTATTTTTTATTTTTTATTTTTTATTTTTTCAATATAGTCTTTAACCTTATGCTTAGGTTTCCAACCCAGCCCTTCAGTCTTTTCTATCATTACTTCGGCAGTTATTCTATTTCCTTTTCTGGCGGGCAAAAGTTCAATATCTCCTCCAAACATTTTTGCTATTTCTAACACACTAAAACTTTCTTTCGCTCCAATCCCAAATTCGTCACCAAAACCATGCTCACCGATAAGCATTAGGGCATCAATAATATCATCGATATGAGTGAAGTTTCTGATCTGATTCCCTGGCTTTACAACCGTTAGCTTTTCGCTATTTTTCATTTTCTCGGCGAATAGCGCTATAAGCGTCGCATACTTTCCACTCTTTATCTCTCGCAAACCATACACATTATAAAAATAAGTAATCGCATAAGGAATGTCGAACCAATTACCGTAATTTACAACCAACTCGGTATTACTCGCTTTTGCCCAAGCATAAGGACTTTGATGTCTACCTAAACCGCCATCACCAAACTTAGTGGAACTCCCCGCATAAATTAATTTTGCTCCAGTTTTTCTTACAAACTCTAAGACTCCCAATATCCCAATCTTGTTATATTCCCATACTTTTTCGATATCCTGAAAACTTTGCTCTACTCTTGAGTATTCGCCCAGGTGAAATATATATTTAGGGATAAAACTTATATGATCTCCAATTTCAGCTGCACTAGCTCTTATGTAAGTTACTCCCGCTATATGATTTCTCTCACTTCCGGTAAAGTAATTATCTATAGAATATACTTCATATTTACTTTTTAACTTCTCGCACAAATGACTGCCAATAAAACCTGCCCCGCCTGTGACTACTACTTTCTCCATCTTACTTTTCATTAAATTTTCACCCTTAAGAGTATTATTTTAACCACTTCCAGCTAGGTCCTGTTTACACAGTGTTAGAAAAACGCAGTACATTTTTTGCTATTATCAAAGCTGTTGTTTTTAAAATTTAATTACACCTTAAACTGCCTCAGTACTATTATATACTTTTCAAAATCTCAAGATTCAGCAATGACGACCTCACTGTCCTTAGCTCTTTAACCGATATTTAGCTAGGATATAACACTTAAATGTAAGTAACCTCAATCACTCAATAAGTATCGCAAAATTATTTTATGTCTGAAGAAAATAGGCTTATTTATCGTGAAAGAAGTAAGTGCTCAACAAAAATAGACTAATCGGATTTAAAGAAAGCAAAGAAATTAATCGGCCTGACTACGATACCAATCTACAAATCTCTCAATTCCATCTTCGATAGAGGTATTCGGTTGGAAGTCACAGAGCTCTGATAATGGATCTACATCTGCATATGTAATGATGACATCCCCTGCTTGCATAGGAAGTAATCTTTCAATCGCCTTCCTACCCAAAGAATTCTCAATCGCCGCGATGAATCTCCTCAAAGTAACAGGATTATTATTACCAACATTTAACACTCTATAAGGCGCCTTAGCATTAGTGATCACATTCGCCTGTGAAATTGGTTTAGAGTCAAGTAGCCTCATAACCCCTTCCACAGCATCGTCTATATAGGTAAAGTCTCGCTTCATGACTTCAGGGTTGAAAACATTAATAGGTTTTCCTTCGGATATAGCCTTAGCAAAACTATAATAAGCCATATCCGGTCTCCCATAGGGGCCGTAGACCGTAAAAAACCTTAGCGCCGTGCACGGAATATTAAACAAATGACTATATGAATGCGCTAAAATCTCGTTTGATTTCTTCGTAGCTGCATAAAGACTGATAGGATAGTCAGTGTTGTCATTCGCACTGAAAGGCTGTTTAACATTCATTCCGTAGACTGAGCTGGAAGATGCGAACAGAAGATGTTCGATGTTCGCATGCCGACAACACTCCAAGATGTTAGTAAAGCCGACTAGATTTGAATCAACATAAGCCTTCGGATTTTCCAAAGAATATCGAACGCCAGCCTGAGCTGCCAAATTAATCACAATATCGAAATCATGTGTTTGAAAAAGACCGCTCAACGCATCGTCATCGCTGATATCCAATTTAATAAATTGATAGAAATTATCTAAACCCCGGTTGACAACAAACTTATCAATATAATCAAGCCTATCTTTTTTTAGCTTTGGATCATAATAATCATTAAGATTATCAATACCAATCACCTTAAAATCTTGCTTCAGCAACGCCTGAGTGAGGTGGAACCCAATAAATCCAGCTGAACCTGTGACTAAAACCCTCGTCATTAACTAGTTTTCTCCGAAAATATCACGGGTGAAAATTTTGTCCTGGCAATGCTTCAGATCATCTGAAACTCTATTTGCCACAATCACGTCTGACTGTAAACTAAATTCATTTATATCATTCAAGACTTTTGCTCCAAAAAACTCATCCTCCTCTAAGCTTGGCTCGTGCACAATAACCTTAACTCGACTTGCTTTAATTCTTTCCATAACACCTTGAATAGCAGAAGATCTAAAGTTATCACTACCCTCCTTCATAACCAGTCTATAAAACCCCACAACACCTGGACTCGTCTTTATAATTTCACTCGCGATAAAGTCTAAACGCGTCGTGTTCGATGAAACAATAGCCCCAATTAATGTCTGAGGTATTTGTCCAAAACTGGCTAGAAGCTGCTTAGTATCTTTAGGAAGACAATATCCACCATAACCAAAAGAAGGATTATTATAACCATCACCTATTCGCTCATCGAGACAAATACCATTAATAATACTTTTGGTATGCAGATCTTGGCTCAAAGAGTATGAATCTAGCTCATTAAAAAATGAAACCCTCATAGCAAGATAGGTGTTGGCAAATAGTTTAACCGCTTCCGCCTCGGTAGATGGCATAAAGAGCATCTCAATATCTGCCTTTTCAGCACCTTGTTTCAGCAAAGCCGCAAATTCAGCACCGGCCTGGCACAGACTACCGACAATGATACGTGATGGATATAGATTATCTTTAAGCGCCTGACCCTCTCTCAAAAACTCAGGCGAGAAAGTTACCCGGTCAGTTTCGAATTTTTTTTGAAGTAATTTGGTATGCCCCACTGGAATAGTTGATTTGATAACTACCAACGCCTGATGATTGATCCGAAGCGCATCCTCAACAACAGTATCAACGGAGCTTGTATCAAAACTGTTTGCCTCAGTATCATAGTTAGTGGGCGTCGCAACAATAATAAAGCTGGCGCCTTCATAGGCATTTTGCTTATCTAATGTAGCGGTCAAAGATAATGATCTTTGGGTTAAGAATGATTCAATCTCAGCATCCGCAACTGTAGACTGATTATTGTTAATCTTGCCGACCCTTTCTGCGTCGATATCAAGCAGAATGACATCGTTATGCTGAGCAAGGAGCACTGAGAGCGACATACCCACATAGCCGGATCCGACGACTGCGATTTTTGTTTTTTTAATCACGATTAAACTCTATGGTTGTTGATATACTTGTTTGGGCACTATTGACTTTAAAGACCGTGCAGATTCATTTGACTGCCATACGCCGTTAAAGCTACTTTAATACTTTAGAACATTATTAATTTCAATTAGCAATTATTTCAATTACCGGATCCTAACAGCCAATTACATCAGTAAGCACCGCAAGGCCCAACGCTGCGTCCTAAATCAACTGCGAATTAGAGGTCAGCGCCTGCTTCATCTTTGATGTTTTATATTTACTAGTAGCCTTTATTTAGAGGAGACCAACACACCAGGATTGAGCTGCACTTCAACATCCAATGCTTTCTTCACACTCCCCATGATGCTTCGCTCCACTGGATCTCGAAAAAAATCTGCCAACGCAGTTTTCGATCGCCCAATGCCATGCTCTGCAGCAAAACTACCTCCCATGACAGTAGCCAACCGACCTAACTTGATGGCAAATTTACCCTCGAGACCCGAAAAATCTCGCCGCCCTGCAGGTGGTGAAAGATTGTAGTGGACGTTACCATCACCTAGATGGCCGAATGCATTGATTGTCACTCCTTTAAGGATCTCACCGCACACATTATTCGCACGATCTAAAAATTCGTCGAGCCGGCCAGGAGGAACTGAAAGATCATTCTTGAGCTGAGCGCCAAGTCGACGCTGCCCCTCTGGCTGCTCTTCACGCAAACGCCAAAAGACTGCTCTCTGCGCTTCTGACTTTGCTAGAGCACCATCGGCAACGATACCCACATCCATACCCCACTCCATAACCTCGGTGAGTATTGAATCAAGCGGCACCTGCATTGAGCCTGAGCCAGCTTCTACAAGTAAGTAAAACGATGCTCTACTCTGCAATGGAAAAACAAGTCCAGGGATATTTTCAAGGGCAATACCCAAACCAACATCCGAAAAGAATTCCAGTGCGATTAAAAACTCTCCAGCCTCCGATCTAAATTTTTGTGCTAACTCCATTAGGCCTGAGGCATCTTTCACCGCGAGTAACGCAGTAATCTGTTGTCTTGGCTGCGGAGATAGCTTTAAAACTGCTTTGGTAACAACCCCAAGTGTCCCTTCAGATCCACAGAAAAGTTTTCGTAGCTGATAGCCGGCATTGTCTTTTTGTACGGCGCGCATCCCATTCCATACCGTGCCGTCAGCTAGCACCACCTCCATCCCTAGCACTAACTCTTGCATCATTCCGTAGCGAAAGGCGTGACTACCACCCGCGTTAGTAGCAATCAATCCACCAATCTGCGCGCTTCCCTCAGAGCCTAAGTGCATTGGAAACATCAAGCCTGTCTCTTCCAGAGACTGATGTAATTGTTCCAGAATAACTCCAACCTCTACAGAGATACTGCCACCGGATAAGTCTGGAGGTGAGATCGCATTCATTCGGCCAAGTGAGATTATTACGCCTCCGGGTTCACCAAGGACTCCCGCCCCAACAAGGCCAGTATTTCCGCCCTGGGGAACCACTGGAACACCCTCAACGAAACAAAGGCGGAGCACATCACTCACCTCAGCGGTTGATTTTGGCCGAGCC
>CAJQKX010000212.1 GCA_905479025.1 uncultured Paraglaciecola sp. | reverse complement strand
AATGATATTTGTTCCCACTCGTCAATAATGCAGCATCTTTATTGTTAACCCACCTTATCATCACCTTTCAAATTTCAAAACATCAATGGCGCTCTAGATACTTTTCTCTGACTCCGCTTTTTATTCATATTTAATGTGGCGATTGATTCAGCAAGTGCGAAAAACTTAACATAGCTATGAGTAATGTTTACCTATAGCGGATGTAAATGTAGCCAATTACGATATTTACATATACTAACCGCCATTACGACTCAATATGTCAGCTCACCCACCCTTAACATAACCTAAAAAGGAATCTCAATGAGAATATTAGGAATTATCCTGCTAAGCATAACTTTATTCATCAGTTTCGATAGCTACAGCGCCCATCATGGCGAAGCACATTCCCATCAAAAAGCAGTCTTGGTGACAGGCTCCAATTCGGGCCTTGGATTAAGAATGACCCAAGAATTGAGTAAAAATGGCTTCTATGTTTACGCTGGCGTTTTACATAAAGACGAAATGAAAGAAATGAATGCCATGGACAATGTTACCGCTGTGCAATTTGATGTGCGCAGCCAAGCTGAAATTGATGCAGCGGTGACCTTTGTTGAAGCACAAGGCCGCGGCTTATATGGACTAATAAATAACGCTGGTATTAACGTTTTTGGCCCGTTGTTAGAGGTGCCAGTAGAGCAACTACATTATCAGATGGATGTTAATGTTTATGGCCCGGTGCGAGTCACACAAGCATTTGCGCCGTTGATCATCCAGAGCAAAGGTCGCATAGCCACTACGGGCTCTGTCGCAGGTATTATTACTCCCCCTATATTTGGGGCTTATAGTATGAGTAAACATGCAATTGAGGCTTTTAACGACACGCTTGCTATAGAAATGGCGCGCTTTGATGTTAGCGTGCATATCATTGAGCCAAGTACGTATAAGTCGAACATAGGTGTTGCGGCGAAAAAGCTAATGGATGATGCCAACTATTGGACTGAAGACACGGCATATCCTCAAGAGCTAGCATATCTGCTTGATGCTTTGACTAAAATGGACCAACAACCAGACCCAGCGCCAGTAGGTAAAGCGGCGTTACATGCTATGCAAAGTAACGCACCTAAAAGTCGTTATATGGTGACAGGAACAGTGGCCCAAGCGGACCGAGTTTTACGTCGCCAAATTAGCAAGATGTTAGAACTCAATAATGGGCAAGTTCACCAGTTTGACCGTGCTAGGTTGATTGAAATGCTTGATGAAGAAATCGTTAAAAGTTCAAAAAATAACCCTGCTGCAAAATAACCAGAATACTTAGCTAAACGAAATATTCCTCGCTACGCATAGACTAATACCGGTGTGTTGCGCAGCGAGGAATAGATATTTAAGCTGTATTATTTTTATTGTGCAAACAGCTAGGCTGTTTCAAGCTGTAAGTTATAGCCAGAATATTTGCGCATGTTGATAACACGATCGCCATCCAACATAAGATATTGACCTTTGATGCCCAGCAGAGTGCCTTCAAAAATCAGTTCTTTGTCTAAGTTAATAGATTTCACTTTTTCAGGATATTGCTCAACAGGATAATGAATATCAATGGCAGGTGTATTGGTGATATCGATAGCCTGAAAACCATATTCTTCAATAATTTCGTCTAGATCAGCTTCAACGTGTTCCAGTAGTGATTCTTTTAGCGCAGCTAAATCGACTTGTTCGGGCTGACTTTTTAGCATAGTGCGCCAATTAGTTTTATCAGCAATATGCTCTTTAAATGCCATCTCTATCAAGCCACTGGTTAACCTGTTTTGTACCCGCATGATGGCAATGGCCTGAGTGGCGCCTTGATCTATCCAGCGACTAGACACCCCATCAGTAACATGGCGTGTAATCCCTACTTTTACAGTGCCTGTATTGGCTAAATAGACAAAGTGGTCTGATAAGCAGTTAGCTTCACCCCAAGCGGGTTCGCGACAGGTGCCTTTTTCGTAGTGACATAGTTCTGGTTTGATAATACAGGTATCACACTGTGCTAATTTCATTAGACAGCGATAACAGTATCCTTGATTAAAACTCTTTTTGGTTTTTATCGCACAATGTACGCAATGTATCTCGCCGCCATAGGTAACCTTAAGTGATTGGCCTACCAAAGCATTCATATTAATTTCATTATCGCCAATGGGCAGTGCATATTGCGCGATATTGTTTGCATCAGTACTCACATTCATCTTGCGGGAGTTGCCTTGGTACAAGGTCATATAATTAATCCAGAAATGGTCATATTGATAATGAGGCAAATTTAACACAGACCCCTATGGAAGCAAAAAAAAATCAAACAGTATGAACTTTTATATTGATTTTTACTTGTTTTTTGCTCATCTTATCCCAAGCTATTATGTAAATATTGTTCTGCCATATGTTGGTAAGATTTTCATCAAAACATTCTCAGTCAAGGCATAAACAGTGAGGTTTGGTTATCCCAATACACTGATTTAACGCAGGATGGGGATGTTTTGAGGAAAACCCTTGAGGCTGAAGTCTTTGTTCGCTTGATTTGTTTAGAATGACTAAACGTCAAGATGGGCGCCGCGTAATTAACGCGATGCAATAAAAACAAATGCTCTCAGTCTTGGCGATTTATGAGGGATCTATACGCCCTCGACAATAAAAAAGTAATCAGAGCAAAGAGGAAAGTCTATGAAAATAAATGTTTCAGGTCATCATTGTGATATATCAGAATCAGTTAAAGAAGATATTCATCAAAAGTTCTCTAAAATAGCCAGCCATTTTCCTACCCTTATCGCCATAGATATCATCGTGACTAAAGAGCACGGTGAGTTTAGTGCAGAGGTTGCCACTAAATATGAAGGGACCAGTATTGCGGTAAGAGGTAAAGGTGCAGTGATGTACCCGGCTATATCCCAAGCAGGTAAAAAATTAGATGCCGCACTTAAACACCGTAAAGGACAGTTAAAAGGTGATTTGCATGAAAAACCCAGTGTTACCACCCCTGAAATTGCCCATGAAATTATTCAGGGCATGGATCTAAGTTAGACACCTTAGTTTTACCTAAAGCGCTCAGGTTAACATTTATAATCTGAGCGCGATCCCAATTCTCTCCTTCGTTCCCTTACTTGACTTATTACAGGTTTCTATGCGCATTATTTGCAGGTTTTTTGCACACTTTTCGTTTGCACATTGTTCGTTTGCATGTTCGGCAAATATTATTCGAACTTAAATAAACAAGCAGGTTATATAATGGATTTTGTTAATGGGACACAACGAATGGTTCGGTAACGTTAAATGCAATTGTTGTTAGACTTGAACAGAAATGAGGCAGTCACATTTATAGAGTTTGTATAAAGCCATTGAGCTGATGATTATGCTAATTTTTTTGTCATATTAATGAGACGTTGTCTTGACCGAAGTAGAGCTTATTAATCATAGCCACCGCATCGCGATAGACTGATATTTATAGTAGATAAAGTGACCGTTCATAGTGGTTTTAATTATTCGCTCTTCTTAGCGTTTTCTGTTTAGTGTAAAATATTGATAGCCAATCAATTTTACAAGCAGAACGGGTGCCAGTTATCGATGTTTTAGCGCAGCTTAAACAGTATTTTGAAGACACATCACTACATAAATTACAAACCGTGCAATCTCTTTGGAGTGGCTATGGCGATGTTTCACGGTATGTTAGCCCAAGACTCGATACTACTTTTATTGTTAAACATATTTCACCCCCCAAAGAACAAGTTCATCCTAGAGGTTGGAATACGCAAACCAGCCATCAACGAAAATTGCAGTCCTATCAAGTTGAAGCCAACTTTTATCGAGGTTACGCATCCTTGTGTGATGATCACTGTGTGGTACCTAAACTGTTGGCAGGGTTCTCACAGAACCAACAACAAATATTAGTATTACAAGATTTAGATCAAGCTGGGTTTTCGGTGCGTAAAGACCAATGCACTCTGGCTGACGTAAAGTTAGGCATCAAATGGTTGGCCTATTTTCATGCTAGGTTTTTACAGCAAGACAGTTGTGACCTATGGTCAGTCGGCACATATTGGCATCTGGCTACACGTCAAGATGAGTTTAAGGTGATGCAGGCAGGTAAACTCAAAGATGCTGCTCAGGCTCTAGACACTGCATTGAATCATGCCCGCTTTCAAACTTTGGTGCACGGTGATGCGAAGTTAGCTAATTTTTG
Organism: uncultured Paraglaciecola sp.; assembly: GCA_905479025.1. The sequence continues at coordinate 1,218 of CAJQKX010000212.1, read as the reverse complement.
TTTTCCTGATATCCGTGACACTAACAGATTAGCGGCAGTCGATTTCCAGTATGTGGGTAAAGGAGTAGGCGTAAAAGACCTTGCTTATTTTCTCGGTGCTTGTCTTAATCAAGATGATTTATTCAATTATGAACAAAGCTTATTAGATGAGTATTTTTTGCATCTCAAACATGCGCTTTATCACTATCAGATTGATATAGATTTTATGCCCTTACAGAAAGAGTGGCGCACGTTATACCCATTAGTGTGGGCCGACTTTTATCGGTTTTTATTAGGCTGGAGCCCGGGCCATTATAAAATTAATCCTTACATGAACAAGCAAACTGATATAGCTTTAGCTAGTTTGGTCAACTTAATGGGATCAAGATGAAAACGAACATCATGACTTACTTAACCTTATTACTCAGCCTGTTAATTTTGGATGGCATCTGGTTAGGTTTGATTGCAAAAGACGGCTATCAGCAAGCGATGGGGCATATTATGCGAGAGCCGGTCATCATTTGGCCGTGGATTGTTTTTTATCTATTGTACCCATTGGCTATGTTGATTTTAGCCATCAAGGTTCAACTAAGCACTCAGTCTAAATTTTACTTTCTATGGCGAGGTTTTGTTTTAGGTGCCGCCGCTTACGGTACTTACAATTTAGGCAATTACGCATTAGTGTTACATTGGCCTCTATCTATTACGATTAAAGACTGGCTCTGGGGTGCTGTTTTGACCTCAAGTTGCACGATGATGGGGGGGCATGTGTGGTTGAAATGCTCTTTTCAGAGTAAAGCTTAATGTTATCCAAGCAATCTAATGGTGCTCGACTAGTCAGTAATATTAAAAGTGCTATGGGCGCTAATTTATTACCAGGCCTATGTTTACAGCTGTTCGCTTTAACAATTGGACTCAGTTATTTTTATTGGCCAGCATCCCAGCAAACCTTTCAATTTTTTGCTGACTTAAAAGCAGAATATGGTGCGGTGTATGCTGTCATTTCCACATCAATATTTGGGGGGCTGTTACCTTTTTTATATTTGTTTTTAAGTGGTAAAGTTCGATTTCTACCTTTCACACAACTGCTTTTTTATATCATTATATGGGCAACGTTGGGTGGGTTAATAAATGCGTTTTATGGCTTACAAATTGTGTTGTTTGGTGAAGGAACCGACTGGTTAACCATACTAAAAAAAACCTCGTTTGATCAATTTGTATTCACAGTGTTTGTCACTT
>CAJQKX010000211.1 GCA_905479025.1 uncultured Paraglaciecola sp. | reverse complement strand
CAACACAATTGCACCTGCATATGATTTTAAAAAGCTTTCTAACCAAATAATAGATTCTATATCTAAATGGTTTGTTGGCTCATCTAACAGTAAAATATCATTATTCTGTAATAATAATTTTGCCAAACGAATATAAGTAGGTAGACGCTGAATATCATCTAAACGCTCGAGAGCTATATGTAATTTAAGGCCTATTGAGCTAAGTAAGAAGACACTCAATTCAGGTATTATTTTTGTACATTGACTAAACTGACTTAAGGACATTTGAATTACTTTCGTTTTACCTATCGCCATTGCATGATGAGTTCTAGGGAGATTATTGAATAAGGTGAACTCACCAAAAGTATCCGCCTTCGATAATGTTGCTGTTTGTTGATATTTACCATCCATCCCATAATACTGAGTTTTACCTGGCCACAATACACAATGGATAGACCTGACTTTAAATCACCTCGGTTGTGAATAGTGTAACCATCTGAATACTCTTTGATGGGTGCAAATTGAGAACACTGTATCAGTAACTCTTCTGGCATAGCGGCGGTAATACTATTTAATATGTTCATCTACTCAATTATATACTTGTATATATTCATCATAGTATGCTGCTGATAAGGTTGTATTGTAAACAGGAGATACACGATGAATTATCAAATATTAATTTTCAGCATTTTTGTTGTTTTCGCATTAATTGAAGCCCGCCATTCAAGTTTCTTTAATAAAAGCAATGAAGTCAAAGCTTACGGTATCGTAGAGTTAGTGGGAACTGTGCTGTTATTCGTTTTTACACAACCTTTCATATTATTTAGTGCTGCTTGGTTAGCAACGTTATTAGTTCCGCAATTTGCTGGGGTGTTAAGCGATACTTCTATATGGCTGCAATTCGTTCTACTGATTATATTTGATGACATGACACAATATTGGTGGCATCGCACCAGCCACAACTACATCCCCTTGTATAAATTGCATAGAGCCCATCATAATGCGAAATATATGAGTATTAGAATTGTATATCGTAATAGTTTCTTTTATTACTTGCTCATGCCATCGTTATGGATTTCAGGCATATTAATTTACTTGGGCTTAGGCTGGGCTTATGCCTTTTACGTTGTTGCCAAATTAGCGATTATTATGGGTGCACACTCAGAATGGAAATGGGACAAAGCGCTTTATGAAATCCGGTTATTACATCCTGTTATGTGGCTGCTAGAGCGAATTATCTCCACTCCTTCCACACACAGTGGACACCACGGGTTGTCTAAAGATGATCCGGCAACTCATTACAAAGGGAACTATGGCAATATGTTTTTCTTTTGGGATATCTTATTTGGTACTGCCAAAATAACCCGCCAGTATCCCCTAAATTATGGCGTTGAGGGTATGCGAAAAGCAGAATGGACCGAACAATTATTTTGGCCACTTGTAAAGACGAAAAAAAAGAATCCTACCGAAAAAATTCAAAGTGTTAAAAGTTAGTTTTGGGGTTTAAAATTATATTTATACAACGGAAAAATAATTTAAATAGGGTGCATTCTCACCTAGGCCTTGTCTTCAGCCAACGTGCGAGTGGACGTTAAGCTTAGACATCCAAAGTATCAAACCTGTTCATTATGGCAAATATCCCCATCTTTGAGTTGCCGTATTTCGTGCTTATGAGACAGTTAACTTATTGATTGCTCAATAACGCTTTGATTTTAATTTTCAGGACTGGCCATAAACCACCGAGCTGATTGGAAATGGAATATCCTATCAGCTGAGTTCAGTTTGAAAAAAGAAAGTGTCTTTATTATGAGTGCCAGTGTAAGCCTGAATTTCTATTTAAAGCGAGAATTATTGACTTCGGTCAATCATTCCAAACATAGTGCTTAATATTGTAAACAACCTAAGGGTATTATCTCACTCTGGCAACGAATAAGTATGCGGCGTTAATCGTGTCTAACCTTTTGGGCAAAACGTGGTCGCGCTAAATGATGGGTATTCATTGACTAATAATAAGGCCTTGCACGTTGTTGTGCGTAAACTAAAAATTGAAAAGGAGATCAAGAATGTTACTCAATAAAAAAATACTGTGCTACTTGCTTTTAGCCGGAGTGATATCAACACAAGCCAGTGCGGCCTGGGATGCGGGTTTGGCGTATAGTCAGTTTAAGGACGATGAGGATGGAGTTGATATATCACTGGACGGTGTCACACTCTCAGTAGGCTATGAAATTAGAATGGAAGACAGTAATTTTAGTTTCATGCCCGAACTGCGCGTGGGATTTGGCATGGGTGATGACACTATAAACGAATCTAATATAGATGTTACTGTTGAGCTTGAAACGTATTATGGTTTGAGTACGCGTGGCACTTACCACGCCTCACCTAAGTTTTATGTTTTCTTACAACCCTCTTACGTTAACGTCGAAGTAAAAGCATCAGCAATGGGGATGTCGGCTAAAGAAGACGATTGGGAATTTGGTTTTGGAGGGGGGGTAGGTTTCATTCCTACTGATAGTGTCATGTTGGAAGCAATTTTTGAAGACTTTGACGGTACTAATGTTATAAGTGCTGGGGTACGATATAGTTTTTAGGTATTAATCGTTAGCCCCAAAAAAATGGGGTTTCCAGTGAATTAAACAAGCGGCGTATCGTCGCCTGTTTTGTTAAACTAGTACCTTTAGCTTTGGTATATGTTGCAGGATATTTGGTTTTAAGGTAGTTTTTTAAACTTAATCTTCTACTTTTCTCGCACGAAATCGTCGACATATCGCCCCCACAAACCAGAGACTCCCCTCAGATAATACAAGGCAGCGCGCACGTCTGCTAGCATAGACATTGGTTCTACTATTTTACGAATTTGCGTGACATTGATATCTAGCTTAGTGGCCCCCTTCTAGTGACCGAATGCTTCAGTGGGCAAGATAGGACCACCAATTTGTCCCCAGCTTTTATAATCAAATGCGAGCACAATAAAACCAAGTTCAGCAAAATGAAGACCATAATTGTTTTAAATTCACTTTA
>CAJQKX010000210.1 GCA_905479025.1 uncultured Paraglaciecola sp. | reverse complement strand
GTATCGTTGACTGTAGGCTCGATCACATCCACTTTTTGGAAACGACGGGCTAAAGCACGATCCTTTTCGAAAATACCTTGATACTCTTGATAAGTAGTTGACCCCATGCAGCGTAATTCGCCACTGCTGAGTTTTGGTTTTAGCAAGTTAGAGGCGTCCATCACACCGCCTGAAGCCGCACCTGCACCAATAATAGTATGAATTTCATCAATAAATAAAATCGCATCTGGGCAGGCTGCTAATTCTTTCAATATGCCTTTAAGACGCTTCTCGAAATCACCACGATATTTAGTTCCAGCTAATAAGGCTCCCATATCCAATGAATAAACGGTTGCCTCAGCAATCACCTCTGGCACCTCATTATTCACAATACGGTAAGCGAGGCCTTCAGCGATGGCAGTTTTACCGACACCCGCTTCACCTACCAATAACGGATTGTTTTTGCGACGGCGACATAATATTTGAATACTGCGCTCTAATTCACTATCACGACCAATAAGCGGATCGATTTTGCCGTCTTTAGCACTTTGGTTTAGATTGGTGGAATACTTATCCAGCATAGACTCAGCTTCTTCTTGCTCGCTGCTCTCTTCTTCACTTTCCCTGTGCGCAGGAGATTCATCATCAACTTTGGATACGCCATGTGAGATATAATTCACTACGTCTAAACGCGTCACATCAGATTTTTTCAATATATAAACGGCTTGAGACTCTTGCTCACTAAAAATGGCAACTAATACATTAGCGCCAGTGACTTCCTCTTTACCAGATGACTGAACATGAAAAACCGCACGTTGCAACACACGCTGAAATCCAAGCGTGGGCTGAGTTTCTCGCTCGTTACCCTGCTCGTCTAACAACAAAGGGGTGGTATCTTTAACAAAATCGGTGAGTTCTTGTTTAATTGACTCAATACTGGCACCACAGGCCTTTAACGCGTCTTTAGCTGCGTTATTATCAAGTAAGGCAAGCAGTAAGTGCTCAACCGTCATAAATTCATGACGATGCTCTCTGGCAAAAATGAACGCTTCATTTAGCGTTTGCTCTAAATCTTTATTTAACATAAGAATGCCCTCTGACTACTAGCCTATTTGAAGATGATACTTTTCTCAATCCAATCATCACGCTTGCTCCATGGTACACATGAGTGGATGTTGGTGTTCTTTTGCGTATCGAGCAACTTGCATCACCTTAGTTTCTGCAATCTCTGCAGTATATACGCCACAAACAGCCCTACCATGGTAGTGCACTGTAAGCATTATCTGTTGTGCTTTTTCACCATCCAAATTAAAAAAACGCATGAGTACATCAATTACAAAATCCATCGGTGTGTAATCATCATTATCCAGCAAAACCTTGTACATGGGTGGAGGCACTGCCTTTTTCTTTATTGCGTCAATGTCTTTCTGACGCTCAATATCAATGGTATTATCTTTACTCATATTTCAACTATTTACCTGCAACTAAGGTAATTCCCCTTGATGTGTGTCAATTTTTTAACATGAAACTTTGCTGATTTTCAAATTAACCTTGACAAAAACAGGTTAAAAAACCTACATTTTAATTCGACGGTTGTATTGAGTTGTTAACACGTTCTTCCCTATTCAATAGTGTGGGGGCAAAGTTGTATTAGTTCAAGGGATTAAAAGGAAGTAAGGATTATGGCAATCGGCAAAGTAAAATGGTTCAACAATGCAAAGGGTTTTGGCTTCATTGTGCCCGATGATGGTGGTGAGGATATCTTCGCACATTACTCAACAATACAAATGGAAGGCTATCGCTCTCTTAAGGCAGGACAAGAAGTAAAATATGACGTGCAGAAGGGCCCAAAAGGTTTGCTTGCACATAATATTGATTTTAATGGTGAGCCTGAAAGATAGATTATTATCTGAAAAATAAAAAAGCAGACGTTAATGTCTGCTTTTTTGTTTGTGCATTGGTTCGCTTAGATCACATGCTGTAATCTGGCTGCATTTATTAAATAGCGGTGAGTATATCGTTTAAAGTAGCACTTGGGCACATTGCTTGAGTCACTAAGGCATCATCTGGGTAGTAGTAACCACCGATGTCTGCGACCTTACCTTGAGTCACGTCAATTTCTGCTATAATTTTACTTTCATTAGCAGACAATGATTCAAATAAAGGTTTAAATTTCGCCGCCAACTCTTTATCCTCGGCCTGATTAACTAATGCTTCTGCCCAGTACATAGCTAAGTAGAAATGACTACCTCTATTATCCAATTGGCCTGCTTTGCGTAGAGGAGATTTACCTTCATTTAGCAGTTTTTCAGTTGCTTGATCTAAGGCAACTGCCAAAGCTTTTGCCTTAGTGTTGTCTGTCTTCATAGCTAAGTCTTCAAGAGACACCGCTAACGCTAAGAATTCACCCAGCGAATCCCAACGCAAATGGCCTTCTTCAACAAATTGCTGAACATGTTTAGGTGCAGAACCGCCCGCCCCGGTTTCGAACAACCCTCCACCAGCCATTAGAGGCACAATAGACAACATCTTAGCGCTGGTGCCCAACTCAAGAATTGGGAACAAGTCAGTAAGATAATCACGTAAAACGTTACCTGTGACAGAAATAGTATCTAGACCACGTATCGCTCTTTCCATTGTGAAACGGATCGCGCGAACAGGAGACATGATTGAAATATCTAAACCCTCAGTATTATGGTCTTTAAGATATTCAGTCACTTTTATAATCAATTGAGCATCATGTGCTCTTTCATCGTCCAACCAGAATACTGTTGGCATTCCCGACTGACGGGCTCGATTAACAGCCAGCTTGACCCAATCACGGATAGGTGCATCTTTTAC
>CAJQKX010000209.1 GCA_905479025.1 uncultured Paraglaciecola sp. | reverse complement strand
TCCCATTGGGGAATCGAGGCATATTCAAGTTCGTCTACAACGATATCCGCAGATATACCAAAACACTCCACAAATTGCGCTCTTATTCTATCTTCCATCTTATTACCTTTTTTACGTTAAATTACTGTTTTGACCGTGAATCGATCATTTCTTTCGGCATATCCGGCAAACTTTTAAAGAATCGTGCTACATCCCAGGACGGCACTATCACCGCTAACGCAGTACCCACCAAAGTTAATATATTGAGGCTGACCTCGAACTATGATCGATATTTCTAATTGCTAAAGGCGCCTTATATGAGAAAGTACATCTATGCAAAGTTCTCGCGCATCTGAGCGATAAGCATAATACCTTTCTTTATTTCTCAAAATAGAAGATCCAATACCAGTTAATCCAAGGCGCACAGATCTGATAATTTTAGTTCGACCTTTAGTATGTTTTTCTCATAAATAAAAACATTTAGTATATGTGGTGACTCATTTGTTTTTGTGTTTCGCAGAAAGGCACCACAAGCAGCACCCTCAGATCATTTATCATCGTTAATGTACCAGTCCCCAATCTTGGGGCTACCGCTCAACATAATCGCTAATTTTCTGATATTAAACCTCTCACCCCAAAAATCCAATCGTAATTGCCGATAAAAGACCTTTTACTCTCTAATAAATCTTAGAATAAGAGGAATTAGGATTCAAAAACGGGTTATCGGGGCTTTCTAAGAACAACGTTTATTTCGTTTCCTACACCAAGTCTACTTTGTAGCCAACGGAGTGGCGCACTCAATAAACAAATAATTGTAATTACCTTGGCTGTCGAGGGATTATTAGCCTGTTTAGAATATTTTCCAGCAGTGGATCCTGCATTTTCACCTTTTAGAAGTCTTAACATACGTGAAATTAGCCGCAGCCAGTCTGATGTGTATTCATGAGTCATAACATTCTCAACCACCCATCCAGCATTTCTTGCCATATGGATAATAGATGCAGGTGAAAAAACAAAGAGGTGTGCCTCATCGAAGTTTGATGCAAACTTATCAGGAAGTTTATGGTAGATCGATTTCGAATTTGGCGTGCATAAAATCATTACTCCACCTGGCTTAACAACCTCATATGCTCGAGCAAGGTGCTTTTGAGGATCGGGTAAATGCTCTATAATATGCATCGAAATGATAGCATCAAAATCTTCCTTGAATTTAATCACCTGTGAGTTTTCAAAAGAGCCCGTATATATTTTCAGTCCTTTGTCGCGTAAATAGTCTGAAAAACTAGGGGAGTGCTCACAACCAGTGTAGTTGAAATCATTCTTTTCCAGAATTTGAGCGAGCACGCCACTCCCGGGACCAACCTCAAGTACTGTCGATTTTTCAATTAAATAGTGTCGGCATAGCCGCTCTCTGTATGCCCACCTTTCATTAAAAAGTGGCTTAGGCTCAGCAAATACTTCCGTAGGATCACCATTAAAATATTCTTCTTGTGAGCGCTCAAAATCTTCTAAAACATTAGACGAAGACGCCTGCAGAAAAGCTTCACATTCTTTACACTGGCGATATCTAAGTGCGTTTTCCAAATTGACAACGCACCCAAATTCCCCATCGCATAATATACATTTTTCCAACACAATTCCCTCTAGATCATCCAGTCTTTAATAGCTTGTTTCAAAAGCGAAATATTTATTTTTTAATTTTGAGCATACAGATATTTTCTATCAAATAGTATCATTGCCCATCAAGCTTGGCCGGTCTCGATCACCATCGGCTTTGTAAATTCGAAAGTTACCGACATTTTCATTATCTACGAAATAAGATACGGTACACCGCTTTTTAAGTAATGGCTCAAAGTAATTGAGGCATCTAAGCATACTCGAAATGATCTAACACGATATCGGCGAATATACCAAAGCACTAAAACATTTGGCTCATATCCTATCTATTTTCTTGTAGTCACTTTTTTAATAAAAGTTAAGCTACTGATGTGAGCCTGAATCAATCATTTCTTTGGGCATATTGGGCAAATTATCAAAGAATCGAGTCACATTACATGACGGCACTATCACAACAACGGCAGTACATAACAAAATAAGTATGTTTAAGGTGACGGACCTATGATTGATATACCAAATCTCTAAAGACGCCTTATATGGCGAAATTACATGTATATAAAATTCTCGCGCATCTGACCGATGAGCATAATAGCTCTCTTCATCTCTCAACATAAGAGAGCCAATACCAGTTACCCCAGGGCGTACAGATCTTATAATTTTGGCCTGATCTTGAGTATAATTTTTCTCTCCCTCCGGCACCAGAGGCCTCGGACCCACAAAACTCATATCACCAATAAAAATATTTAATAGCTGTGGTAACTCATTTATTTTTGTCTTTCGCAAAAAAGTACCCACTCGCAGTACCCTCGGATCATTCTCCATTGTTAGAGTTCCAGCACCAATATTTGGACTATCTTTCAACATTGTTGCAAATTTATAGATATTGAATCTTTTACCTCGAAAACCCGCTCGCAACTGCCGATAAAAGATTTCTCCTTCTCCAGTAAATCGCAAAATTACAAATAACGGGACCAATAGTGGTGAAAGAATTACGAGCGCAACCCCAGAAAGAATAATATCGAATAATCGAAACATCAGTTACATCCTTCCATCTAGATATTTACCTGTCTCTTTGTGATCGAAGTCAGGGATCATCTCATTAAATAAATCAACTATTGGTGTCTTTTCCCAAACTGTTTGAGCGCGAAGTTCTTGAATCACTTCTAAGAAATTATCCAGTATATCCGAACTGAAGCTAGCTTCGTTTTTAATCACCCCTAAATTATGAAATCGATTCATGTCCAGAACTTCTTTGTCTGTAAAGAATTCTTCAAAATCTTTTTCACCTGATGTGTCTGATTTAAAGAAGTAACAAGGCCATCTTTTTGCAGCTATCAATTCGTCAGATCGAT
>CAJQKX010000208.1 GCA_905479025.1 uncultured Paraglaciecola sp. | reverse complement strand
TTTCCGTTTGGACCATTGTCACATCAAGTTCAATTAGACCTTGTTTATGGCTATTACAAAACAGGGAAAACGGATGAAGCATTAGCGACAATTGACCGATTTACCAGGCTCAACCCCAATCATTCTGATGTTGATTACGCTATTTATATGCGTGGTTTAACCAATATGGAAGTGGACAGTAATATCTTTCAGGAGTTAGTAGGCATCGACAGATCTGACAGAGATCCGAGTAACTCTCGTCAGGCCTTCAATGATTTTAGACGTTTGATTGAAAAGTATCCAAATAGTAAATATGCTGCTGATGCGCAGAAACGTATGTTACATATCAAAAGTCGCTTAGCAAAATACGAAATAATTATTGCACGTTATTATATGCGTCGCGACGCATACGTGGCAGCAGCTAACCGTGGCAGATATGTAATTGAACATTATCCTGATACCACACATGTTCAGGAAGCACTTGAAATTATGGTTGAGTGTTATGATCAGCTTCAACTTGTCGACTTAAAAAGCAATGCAATGAAAACACTTAAACTGAACTATCCAGACAGTAGTTTTATTAGTTAATAAAATGCAGACATAAAAAAACGCGCTAGAGCGCGTTTTTTTATGTCTGCATTTTATTTGAAGAATAAATGACTAAATGGATTCAATAATCTTGCAACACCTGAAGTGAAATGCAGTGGTTGATCAACTATTGTAAACACTAAACAACCATCGTCTGCTTCCGAGTGAGGAAAATGATTATGTTTATTATCCATTACAGTAAAGTCTCCACAATCATAATGTGCAATACCATCGCCAAATTGACCATCGATAACCAAGGTCATTTCATTACCCTTGTGCGTATGTTCAGGTACCCGGCCACCTTTTTCCATGTACATAAAATTAGCTTTACCTATATCGCCTAAGTCAACCGGTGCCTGCCACAATTTGCCCACTAGACGTGACCAATTACCGGTGTTTTTGACGTAACGTCTAAGAGCTCTGGGTAGTTCAAAAAATTTACCATCTAATTCAATTGAAGTATCACTCAACTCAGGTGGTATTTTGTCTAAAATAGGTAAGTCGGTAATCTTCGACATCATGTTGTAATACTGATTGTTGAGTGAGGGTACCTGCAATGGCTGGGTTATAAATTCACCAGCCATTTCTGATTGAATCTCAATGCAGTCTTGCTGACATTGTGAACACATATCAACATGTGCAGAAATCATTAGTGCTAAAGCTGGTTCGCAATTACCTGCAGAAAACGATTGTAAATCCTGGAAACTGGGGTGAAAACTAATCATTATCTTTTAACATCTCTTTTAAACGTTGCAATGCAAGCCTAGTGCGTGATTTTACGGTGCCAAGTGGGATGTCTAGCTCGTTAGCAACTTCTTGTTGCGACTTTCCATCAATATAAATTGCCTCTATCACCAATCTTTGTTTTTCTGGTAAAGAACCAAACATGACACCAATTTCATCCATAGTAACTTGGTGGTCCAAAGACACCTCGTTGGCGTCTGGTGTTTGCTCACACAAGACAGGCCATAGATCGTCTGAACATATATCTTCCTTGCGATTTCTTTGCTTTCTGAGCATGTCGAAGCGGATATTTCTAGCAATAGTAAAGATCCATGTAGATGGTGAACCTTTCTCTGAATTAAATAAATGTGATTTTTGCCATACGTTAGACATAGTGTCTTGGACAAGCTCCATTGCAAGAGCTTCATTGCCCATTTGCTTCAGGGCGTAAGAGCGAAGTCTGGGAGCAAAATAACTAAATATCTTAGAAAAAGAACGTTTGCAGCGTTCTGATGCAATAATACTCAGATATTCAGACATTTCTTCAGCACATTCTATTGGCTTTACGGAATTAATTTGTTTTGTTTCCTGAGATATTCCAATTAACATAAGTTTATACCATTTAATCATCGACGTAACTTATACTAATTATTGTGATTAAAAGATCAGTCTACTAACTCTGTTAAAAAACTTAGAGCCTTTAAGTAATCTTTTTGTTGTACTAATTGTTGTTTTTTTTCTGCATCAACTGGAATTAATTCTAACCAACGATAAATAACCCATATCGGGTCATTAAATTTTGGGGTTTGGTATAACGATTTTAATTCTGGATACTTGTCAAATATTTCTATTAATCTTTCATCTATTGGTGCGATTGAGTGCTCTGCAGATTGTGCTGTCCAGACATCTGACCATTGACATTGACCCACTCTCAATCCGTCACTCTCATTTGTTATAGCTCTGATATTAAAGCATCTATGTCCCTCAACAGTCACACCCAACAAGCCATTATCTAGCAAATCAAAGTCGATGACTTTTGCGTAGGTACCTATTGAATAAATGTGCTCATTTTTTTCTTTGTCTCCTTGTGCATTTACCATACAAATACCAAAGCCTGAATCAGTGCTGCATGCTTCTTTGATCATACGAACATATCTGGGTTCAAATATTCTCAATGACATCCTTCCACCAGGTAACAAATGTGCCGAAAGTGGAAATAAAGGGAGTTCAAATGATGAATTCATATTAAAATTCTTTGTTTTATTCATAAAGTCCTTACGCCACATTCTCAAATTAAGATCGAATTTTTAATATAACGCACCGATTAAGTGATCTCTAGATGATGCATTTAGGTATATTGTATGAATATTAGTGAATCGACACAGCGATCAATTAACTTTATTGGTCACAAACAAGATAAATAACAGGACAACAATGAGTAAAAAGATTGCAATAATAGGCACAGGCATTTCAGGCTTAACCTGTGGACACTTTCTCCACCAAAAGCATGACATTACTCTTTTTGAAGCAAACAACTATATTGGTGGACATACAGCAACTAAAGATGTTGAAGTTAACGGCAAACATTATGCAATTGATACAGGTTTTATCGTTTTTAATGATTGGACCTATCCAAACTTTATTAAATTAATGGATAAAATTGGTGTCCAATCGCAAGCCACCGAAATGAGCTTTAGTGTTAAAAACCTTGCACAAAACCTTGAATATAATGGTAATACACTCAACAGCTTATTTGCCCAGAGACGCAATTTATTTCGTCCAAAATTTTGGAGAATAGTAAGAGACATTCTCAAATTTAATAAAATATGTAAAAAGGGAGCAGTAGAAAAGACTGATTACGGACAAGAGACACTTCACGAGTTTTTACTAAAACATCAGTTTAGTGAAGAGTTCACCTACAACTACATATTGCCTATGTGTGCTGCTATATGGTCATCTAGTTTACAGAATATCAAAGCTTTTCCGTTTACATTTTTTCTTCGTTTTTTCAATAATCACGGATTGCTCAATGTTACAGACAGACCACAATGGCGATCCATTGTGGGTGGCTCTAGAGAATACATTAAACCACTCATTGCTGGTTTTGAGGAAAACATAATACTCAACAGCCCGGTAAAATCGGTAACAAACATAGAAAAACAGAAATTAGTTTGCTTAAAGGATGGTACCGAGCATTTGTTCGATGAGGTTATTTTTGCTTGCCATAGTGATCAGGCCCTATCCATACTGACATCGCCGAGTTTAATTCAGTCAGAAATCTTAGAGAATATATCCTATGTCAAGAACGAAGTCGTTCTGCACACTGATCATAGCGTTCTACCGGTCAGGAAACTTGCTTGGGCAAGCTGGAACTACCTTATTAAAGGTTACGACGGTGAATATCAGGCGCCAGCAGTTTTAACCTACAATATGAACATTCTACAAAACATACAATCGGACACTACTTTTTGTGTCACCTTGAACAACGGTAAAGATATAGATCAAGAAAAAATATTGGGTACATATCAATACGCTCATCCTCAATTTAATAACCAAACAATCGCAGCCCAAAAAAGATGGTCAGAAATATCTGGAAAAAACGGTCTACATTTCTGTGGTGCATATTGGTATAACGGATTCCACGAAGATGGCGTGCACAGTGCTTTGGACGTATGTAAGTCATTTGGTGAATATCTTTAATGCAAAGTGCCTTATACAAAGGAAGTGTATTTCACAGCCGATTTGTGCCAAAAAAACATGCCTTTACTTATCAGATATTTTTACTATGGCTCAACCTTGATGAGATTGATTTGCTTGAAGCTGAGGTTAAAGGATTTTCAACAAAATCATGGGCTGCATTAAGGTTTAAACGCAGCGATTACTTAGGTAATGCGAATATACCCCTTAAAAAATCTGTGATTGACAAAATGTCAGAACTGGCTCAACGACCACTATCAGGTACAATCTATTTGTTAGGACAAACACGCACTTTTGGTTTGTATTTTAGCCCCGTCAATTTCTATTACTTACAGCAAAAAAATGGCACGTTCAGTCATTTATTAGCTGAGGTAAGCAATACACCTTGGAACGATAGGCATTGTTACTTAGTTGATTTAGCTAAACAAGAAGACTGTCAGAAAGCTTTCCATGTATCACCTTTTAACCCTATGGATATGCAATATAAGTGGAACATATCTCAACCAGAACAATCGCTAAAATTGACTCTTGCTTGCCACAAAGAAGTCAAACACTTTGCAGCAAGTCTTAATTTGACACGAGTAGAACTGAACTCAAAGAGCCTTTTTAAAATGCTGATATGCATTCCTAGCATGACGGTAAAAACCGTCTTTGGAATTTATTGGCAAGCACTCAAACTATTTTTAAAAGGTGTGCCTTTTTATTCCCACACAGTACAAGGAAAAAAATAATTATGCCAAACGGAGAACGAGTATTAGAAGAGTCTTCAAGCTCATCGTGGCAACACAAATTGTGCAAAACAATTATGTTGAAAGTTTTTGCCAGTCTGCCTCAAGGCCAGATGATAATTAAAGAAAAAGGCATTTTGGTGGATACATATGGCCAGAAGGATTCTGACTTACACGCAGAAATTGATATTCAATGTTTAAGTGTTTACCAAAGTTTATTGTTCGGTGGCAGCGTAGCGTCAGGGGAAACATATTCTGAAGGCTTGTGGACTACCCCCAATTTAACCAACGTCATTCGTATTTTTGCACGTAATTTGCCTCTTCTCGATAGCTGGGAGGCAAAAATGGAGTGGTTAGCTTTCCCTATTCGCAAAATTAGCCACATTGCTAACAAAAACTCTGCAACAGGTTCAAAGAAAAATATTGCTGCCCATTATGATTTAGGCAATAAACTTTATACTCGATTTCTTGATGATAGCATGATGTATTCTGCGGCTATTTACACGTCAGAAAACAGTACTCTGGCACAGGCGCAAATTACAAAACTAAAAGCCATTTGTGAAAAGTTACAATTAGTCCCTGAAGACCACTTAGTAGAAATAGGTACTGGATGGGGAGGATTGGCAGTATTTGCAGCCAGAAACTATGGCTGTAAGGTCACCACTACCACCATTTCAGAAGAACAGCATCAATACACTCAAGATTTAGTCAACAAAGAAGGTCTGCAAGACAAAATCACTCTCTTGAAAAAAGACTATAGATTACTCGAAGGCAAATATGACAAGCTAGTTTCTATTGAAATGATTGAAGCTGTGGGTAAAGAATACTTACCCACATTTTTTAAGAAATGTTCAAACCTATTAAAAGATGAAGGTTTGATGGTATTACAGGCCATAACCATCAGCGACCATCGCTTTGACAGCTATAGCAAAAGTGTCGATTTCATTCAAAAACATATCTTCCCAGGTGGCTTCTTACCTTCGCAGTTGTTAATTAATCAACACTTGAGAAAGCATACAGACCTGATGATCCGTGATCTCCACGATATAGGTTTAGATTATGCGCGGACCTTGAAAGACTGGCATGATAAGCTAATAGAAAACAAAGAGCCGTTGGCTAAAGACGGTTACGATGAACGGTTCATGAATATGTGGCGTTATTACTTTAGCTACTGTGAAGGTGGCTTTTTAGAACGCACTATTAGCACCGTACAATTAGTGATCAGCAAACCCGCTTTCTCAAACAGTATTAGCCGTTAGAAATTGAGAATGACATGAAACATCAAATCCCAAGATACTTAATGATATGGTTTTTAGCCGTTTTATGCACTTTATCCTTTTCAGGAGTCACTATGGCGAATCCACTTTCTGAGCTAAAAAAAGTGGGGGAAGCCAAACTTCAAGTGTTGTTTTGGGATGTCTACAATTCAAGTCTCTATAGTCAAACAGGCCAATACCAAGCAGAAAGTTTTCCACAAGCTCTTAAAATCGACTA
>CAJQKX010000207.1 GCA_905479025.1 uncultured Paraglaciecola sp. | reverse complement strand
CCACGCCTTTTAGAGCGTCACCCACGTTGCCATTTTTATCCATGATACGAAAATGGGCATCGCGCAATGCATAAGGTCGATATTCGGTTACCACTTTAAACCTGTCGGAAACACTATGATGAACAATGGCAGTCTCTTTTTTAGATGGGGTGTCATCGGTATTCACTCGAATTAAACGGGGTGCTAACGTTTTTGACATCGCACCTGGGCGTTTTTGTTCGTGAATTTTGCCATTACACAGCGGATTAATATTAAAGTCATCATCACACAATATATCTTGAGCACCCTCTACCTTTAAAGCGTCATAGCCGATATCGCTAATGGCGAGTACATGCAATTTATCCTTAACACGATCGAGCATAAATTTTAGCGAAATGTCAGATAAGCCATCAAACCAATACCCTCCACCAATATCTGAATGCACACCGGCAAACCACACTTCGGTGATCCTGTTGTCTTTGTTAAATAATGTCGGTTGAAAGGTAACACGCTTTTCATCTATGGAAACTAGGTGGGCAGCTTCTTGAATATGGGATCCCATTGTACCATCTTCAAATATGATGCCACTGGCAGGGAATGTATTTGGGTTTAAATCAAGGGAGCCTCTAGTGGCGGCAACTGTATCAAACACCCCTAAAAATTTTACTTTTACACCCATATCTATACCAATTTTAGCTGCAAACATTCTGGCAATAGCGGCGCCCCGACTAAAACCAAAGATATAGATTTCAACTTCGTTGTCAGTGTACTTTTTTAAATCGTCGATGGCCTCATCAAGAATATCCCCCATATCGCCATAGGGGGGCGCAAAAATAGCATTAAATTTTTGTGTCAACCAGTTACCACGGGTACCAACGCCGCTGTAATAAAAGCTGCGCTGCCCGGGTGTTGCCATATTTTCGCCATTAAGTGGTGACAGTTTTCCGCCAAAAAAAGCGTGTAATTTAACGATGTTACTAATACTAGAATCTTCAAAAAAATCACCTGCATCTGCAGGATCATTACAAGTACCGTCAAAACAAAAAATCAATTTCTTCATGATAAAATCCCTTTATTATTGTAATCAAATAGTTCAATGCTTTGTCAGTAATAACTCATGTCATTGAACGGTTGCTGTATGATTTAATTCTTGATACCTCCTTAATAATCATGGACATTTGTGATTAGTCACATCTAAGACAAGACTTGCGTCTCAAAACAACAAAAAAACAAAAAAATATCAAGTTAAAAAGTTAAAAGCCGATTTCCCTTGGCCATTAAATAAGGGGCAGGTTATGCGAAATCAACCACCCTGATCATTTGATTGTTATTGTTAGTGACCTCTTTGGTTTCCGTTTGGCAAAAGTAGAGTCGCCAAACCATCTTAGAACTCAGTAGAAGACTAGCAGAAGTTTGCGATTTTTCACAAAACGATAGCCAAGCCTTGGTGAGTTAATGAATTAATGTTGATTTTGTCACTAAACGTAAGCTAGTGAGTCGTTGATCCTTACGTCAGCTTTTGCTAAAGCATTTAAATTAATCTGAAAGCGGCGTGAATGGTGTACCCATAATACCGGCAATGGTCAACAATCTGCATATCGTACAAACGGATAAGGCTGAGGGAGAAGGTGACCTTCAAAAGATTGTTTGGTAGTCTCAATTAGATTCGGTTAACGCGCTATAGCCAATACCAATTGTCTGCTAAGCACAGACTGATTACGCAATAAACTATATACATAGTCATCTGCTGACTAAAGAGCCAATAGTATTGACTGACACAGGGATAAAATAGCCATCAAAACGCAATATGAGCCTAACAATACTCCCGCCAGCGAAATGCGTTTGAAAGGGCGTGCGGTCAAACCCAAAGACGCGGCTACTCTTATTATTGTTAGACGCGACAGTGAGCAACCCAAAATCCTGATGGGTAAACGCGCTGCCGGACACAAGTTTATGCCTAATAAGTATGTTTTCCCTGGTGGCAAAGTGGATGCGGGAGATAGTCGCATACGGCCACTTAATGATCTGCATCCAAGCGTTCTGAAACGTTTGATGAAGGGATGTTCTGAGTCGCGGGCCAGGTCTCTTGCACTGGCGGCAATTCGTGAAACGTTTGAAGAGACTGGACTGATCCTTGGCGAAGCGGATTCGGTGACAATTACCAGCCGTTCAGCCCAGTGGAACGCGTTTTTACAGCACGGCATTAATCCACGTCTGGATACTCTCAATGTCATCGCCAGAGCCATCACGCCACCCTATCGAAACCGTCGCTTTGATACGCGCTTTTTTATGGTTGAAGCAGATCTTATAAAAGGAGATGTGCACGCTGCATCGGAGGGATCTGGCGAATTATTAGCTCTGCATTGGGTCTCACTCAGAGATGCCGAGCAACTCGAATTACCAGTTATCACACGAATGATCCTCAAAGAAGTTCAACAACGCTTAGACAATGGTGACTCGCCAGATATTGAGGGGCCTTTTATTCACTTTCGTAATGGCAAACCTGTCATAGAAAAAATATAGCGCCAGTAAATCCCTCGCCTTAAATGTTTAGGTTAAATAGCGCTGGTGCTTTCGCTTCAACATGAATGGGGTCAATGACTTATGTTGACCCCATTGATGACCTTGTAGCACTCTTATTTTGATATTAATCCACAATACTTTGATAAGTCAGTATTTTAAATTCTTTACCTAAGCGAGTCGTATGAGGAATACTTTGCACCATAAATATCCCTATTAGTTTTTCTACTGGGTCAATCCAGAATTTGGTGCCTGCAGCACCATCCCATGCGAATTCGCCAACCGAACCTATTTCACCAATATTACCGACATCTAAAGCCACACCAAAACCCAGTCCAAAACCTATACCTGGGTTGTCGGCGCCCATGGGCATGTCACCCAGATGATTGAGTGTCATTAACTCAACTGTTTTAGGAGACAATATTCTCACTCCATTGAGTTCTCCGCCGTTAAGCATCATTTGGCTAAACTTTAAGTAATCCATTGCCGAAGACACTAGGCCACCGCCACCACTTTCAAAAGCGGCACCTTCCAGAAAACTAGCATTGGTTTGAGGAGGGCTAACAACAAGTTGGCTTGATTTTGTATTGTTTAAAAACGCATCAGAGCCATTTCCCGTCCCTTTAGGTGAATAAATTTGTGCTAGGCGATCTAACTTATTATTGGGAACGACAAAACTGGTGTCTTGCATATCTAGTGGTTGAAAAATACGTTTTTCAAGAAACTCTCCAAAGCGCATTCCTGATAACACTTCTACCAAACGGCCTTGCACATCTACCGACACACTATAATGCCACTTAGTACCAGGTTCATATTGCAGGGGAATTTTTCCCAATTTTGTTACGAAAGCCTGTAAGTCGCCTTTGGGATTAGCCAATACTGCATTTTTGCGGTACTGCTGATCTACTTCAGTATTTCCAAAAAATCCATAGCTAAGGCCTGCAGTATGCAGCATGAGGTCACGCACTTTAGGTTGGCGTTTGGGTTGGCGGGTTTGGCCCACTTTGCTGGCATCTCCTTCACCCACTGTTTTACTGCTTGTGCCGTCAGACACCATAGTGGTTTCACCGTCAGCAGTAGAGATTGCCAACTCGAGATTTGCCAATTCAGGTATATACATTGAAATTGGATCATTGAGGAAAAACTTGCCCTCCTCATACAACATCATTAATGCTACTGAGGTAATAGGCTTAGACATTGAATAGATACGAAACAATGTATCTTCCTTCATTGGTTTGTTTGCTTCGCGATCACTTTGACCGTAGGTTTCGCTGTAAACCACTTTACCATTGCGGGCAATCATGCCAAGCCCACCGACCATGGTACCGTCTTCAACCGCTTGGTCCATGTGTGCGGTCAGTTTATCCAAACGCTGTTGAGATACCACTTCTTTTGATGGTTTTCTGCTGGGTATATCCTTTGCCAAAGTGGAAAACGACAAGGTAGTCAGCAGCAGTAGGCTCAACATAGAAGCACGAGTAGATTGATAATTTTTAAATGTATTATTTAGCATGAAATATTCCAAAGTAATGCAGGCTCGAGATTAGAGCGTATGGCTTGGTCTAAAACTCACGAACGGAAAACCGTTAAAGCGATGAAAGGGTTTACCTATTATTTTTTGTGAAAAGCAACATCAAGCAGCGTCTTAAGTGTATTGTAAGATAACCTGCGCCTGAAATTTGCAGCAAATAGTATAAGGCATATGGATTGATGATCCATTGAGAATTGTTGTAAATTTGTAACAAGATTGTAATAAAAGGGGTGATAAAAGAGTGCGGTATTGTTTTAAAATCAAAATGGATCGGGCAGGGCTATTTGTTTTGATTTTGTCACTAGTTACATCTGAGACAAGGCTAGGTGTTCATCTTAAAAAATAATTACCAAGATACCAAGTTAAAAATGTAAAAGAGGTTTTTCCGTTGGCAATCAATGCGTTTTTTTGCCTCTGTTTTTCTAAAAGTGATACTCAAGTTGACTATTCAAGATTTTAAATACATGAGGTTACCTTATTGATTTGAATTTAATTCTCATGGATTTTTTGTAAATTCAGTTGCTTCGATAAACCTGGAAACGTCCATCTGCCATCAAGCACTTCCGCTCGCGGTTGATAAAGTCTTACTACGTAATTCCAACCATCGACTATAGGTATGTAATTAATATTGTCTGGTTGCCCTCCGAAATTGACCGTAATTGAATTATCACTGTTCTTTTTCGCAGTGAGATTATTGATACTGTATGACTGATAATCGTTTGGCTCAAAAAAGCCATCTTTGTTGTAAACACTGATTGACCAAAAACCATCAACTGGTACATCCCGAATTGAGAGGGTATAGGCGCCTATCGGAAGGTTAGGTTGTACATTGATGTAGTATGCTTCTTGT
>CAJQKX010000206.1 GCA_905479025.1 uncultured Paraglaciecola sp. | reverse complement strand
GCTACTATGATAAAAGTCCAAGTAACGGCCAGGGTCTTCTGCTCTTCCATTCAAGTGATTTTGACACATCGAAATCTCCTGAGTTAGCGCCATACATTGAGGTTAATGTGCAGAATGAGCATACCATGGAGATTATCTGGAGTACTAGGTCTAGAGCATTTAACTGGCAGCAGGGCTGCAGACTTCAGTGGCTGACGGCTAAAAAGTTTATTTATAATGATTTTGATGAGGATCATCAGCGTTATATAGCCAAGGTCATCTCGGTTGACGATTTCTCAATAGATGCGCTTAGTTTGCCTGTACAGGACTCATACAAAGATCACTATTTTTTAAGTCTCAATTACAGGAGAATAAAAACTTTGCGACCGGATTATGGGTATTTTTGTCTGAAAAACATGTCTACGGTCGAGTTAAAAAATATATCTCATGACGGAATATGGAGGGTAGACCTGCTGAGTAGGCAAGAAAAACTTCTGATTTCTTTAGCCGATATCTGTTGTTTTGAGTCAAAGCCAGAATTTGAAGCTTCGACACATAAAGTGAATCATTTTCAGATTAGTCCGTGCGGAGAGACTTTTGTTTTTCTTCATAGATATATATTTAATAATAAGCGGTTTGATAGACTTTTATTGGCTGATGTGGAAACGGGACTTGTCAAAATGCTCTCTGACTCCAATCTAGTTAGTCATTACCATTGGCTAAATTCAGAGGAATTAGTTGTTTATCTCGACGATTCTGACTTTGGAGAGTGCTATATTGTTTTGAACATTAAGACTGGGGATAAAAAACCAATTAGTAATCTTTCTAAATATGGAGATGGCCATCCCAGCGGTGTAAATATGTATATGGTCACAGATACCTATCCCAATCGCAGTGGGATACAGTCATTATTTGTACTAGAAGATGTAAAAAGTAAAAAGGAACCAACTTTATTGGGGGAATTTTATCATCCTTTAAAGTTCTCAGGCACTAATCGATGTGACTTACATCCTAGATTATTAATGGAAGAGAAATGTGTATATTTTGACTCGGTTTATTCTGGGAAACGCCAACTTTATAAGTTGGAGTTAGTATGATGAGTTTTTCAGTTCTGATGAGCGTTTACGATGGTGAAGAGCCCGAATATCTGAAACAAGCCTTGGAAAGTATTTCTTGTCAGAGTTTGATGCCTTCTGAAATTGTGCTAGTTGAGGATGGTCCTCTCAAATCGACGTTAGTCGATGTGATCAGTAATTTTAGGCCCCGGCTGCCTATTGTTTCACTAATGTTACCCCAAAACGTAGGTTTGGCTGCGGCATTGAATGAAGGTTTAAGTTTGTGTTCGGGAAAAATTATTTTTAGAGCCGATAGTGATGATATAAACATGCCTGATCGATTCAAAGTTCAAATGGCATTTTTGAATGATAATCCCGATATTGATGTATTAGGGGGGCAGGTCGATAGCTTTGACTCCTTTTCTGAAAATATAATATTAGGCAGAAGAGTTCCTCTGGCACAGACTGACATTATTAAGTTCGCTAGATTTTTTTCGCCAATGAATCATCCGTCAGTGGCGTTTCGGAAAAATGCTGTTGAATCAGTAGGCGGTTATCCTAATATAAGAACAAATCAGGATCAGGCTCTTTGGGCCCTGTTACTTAACAACGGCTTTAAATTTAACAATTTAGATCTTGTTTTGGTGTCAATGAGAGTGGATAGTAAATTCATGGAAAGGCGTCTAAAAAATCGTTTTAAAAATGAACTTCAGATGCTCAGGTTTCAAAGAAAGATTGGTTTTATAGACCGAAAAACATTTTTCCTTATGTCTATCTTGAGATGGTTCAGTCGTTTATTGCCCAAGATAGCATTCGATTTTTTGTATAAAATAGTTCGTTCTAGCTTAAATTTTTTGAATACGTCCAGACTAAAGATTGAATCCTAGCCTCTTCGAGTCTAGGCGAAAGTGCTGATTACAATAATATAATGTCAATAATTTAAGTGAGGAAAAACAATGGCTAGCAAAGTCAAAAAAAGTCTAAATTTAATTACGAACTACTTCTATTATACGGCTAAACCCGTTTGGCTGAATCCCATCTCTGTAGCAAGGTCTATCAATGACATTTATTGCCGAAAACTTGTAGAAAAAAAGTATAAAAAGTTATTCTTCTTGCTGAATGACCTTGTCCAAAAGAGCAACTCAACAGGTTGTGAATATAGCGATTATCTTAATTTATACAAGCTTATTCGAACAGGTAACTATAGACAAATATTAGAGTGTGGCTCAGGCGTATCTTCGGCTGTAATTGCACTTGCTATAAAAGAAAATATTAACGAGGGACTGGGAAAATCTCACCTGACCTCGATGGAGGAAAGCGAGTTCTATTTTAAGCAAATAGAGTCTATTTTCCCAAAAAACCTCAAGGAATTTGTAAGCTTCGTCTGTTCAGATCGCCAAGAGAAGATGTTTGGCGATCACCTTGGATGTTTCTATGAGTCTGTTCCAGATCATGAATATGATTTTATTTACATTGATGGCCCTACAGACCGGAAGGAGTGGAATAATAAGAATACACCAAAGTGCTTCAATGCAGACGTACTAATGGTGAGGAAGAGTAAAAATTTCGTTGCTGTGTTAGACCAAAGAATTTGGACTCTTAGAGCTCTTCTCGCTTTGGCCCCTGAGTTTCAGTTCGATTATCATCCTGTCGGCAAATTTGGAAAGATTAAAGGGTGACTTTTAAAAGTAATTACTGCTATTTCTAATCTAAAAAGCGTCATGCAGTTTTGCACTATGTTCTTTGTTTCGTAACATGTTTTAGAAAAAATTAAGGTTTGATTCTTAAACATGACATAAAATTTCTATAACGATATGTTAAACGCGATGTGAGAGTAATATGAAAACTTCGGTCAATGCTATTACACATGAGATTTATGCTATACCAGAAGACGCCAATGATTCTAAAAATATAGAGAGTTTCCTTAGGAAAAACGAAGGAAAGAAAGTTGTAGTAGTTCAGGGGCTGGGTTTTGTCGGTGCTGTTATGTCTTTGGTATGTGCCAATGCTCTCACCGAAGAATATGCGGTTATAGGGGTTGATTTAGCTAATGAGAATACTTACTGGAAGATAAAATCTATTAATGACGGTATTTTTCCGCTAATTGCAGATGACCCCAAAATAGCTGAGTTCTTCGATAACGCGAAAGCGAAAGGAAACTTTTTAGCGACTTATGATCCAGTAGCGTATAAATATGCTGACGTAGTTATAGTAGATATTAATTTAGATGTTCAAAAAAAATCTTATGAGAGGGGTGGGTTAAGGGAGTTTGATGTTAATTTAGACGGTTTCGACGCGGCCATTCAATCTATCGGTAGGAACTGCCGAGATGATGTTCTCGTCTTGGTTGAGACGACAGTTCCGCCAGGCACATGTGAGCAGGTCGTCAAACCTATACTTGAAGAAGAGCTTATCAAGCGAGAGCTCACCCTAAAAAATTACCGACTTGGACATTCGTATGAGAGGGTAATGCCAGGGCCTCAGTATATCGACTCCATCCGAGAGTTTCCTCGCGTGTATGCAGGCGTTACTGAAACTAGCGCGGACGCAGTTGAAGAGTTTTTAAAAACAATTATAGATATATCTAAGTGTGATCTTACAAGACTTGAGCATACCAATGCTACCGAGATGGCCAAGGTTCTTGAGAATTCTTATCGCGCTATGAATATAGCATTTGCAGTGGAGTGGTCGAGATTTGCTGAGGAAGCGGGCGTTGATTTATATGCAATGGTCAACGCTATTAGGGCTAGGCCAACTCATGCCAATTTGA
>CAJQKX010000205.1 GCA_905479025.1 uncultured Paraglaciecola sp. | reverse complement strand
ATTTCGACTGCAATTATTTATTCAATCATTTTGATTTGTCGAGGATGCTCTATGAAACTATCTATTCCCCATTATTTATTTCCGCAGGTAATCAAGCGCTCTGGTTATACCGTTTCGCTTTTGTTTGTCTCATGGCATGTCAATGCGCAATTACCCACACCTGTTAATCCCAGTTCTGGTGCCCCTAACGGTAATTACCTTGCCTTTATGCAGGGCTGGACCGGTGATGCTATTGACTATATTGCGTTAGCTATTTCTGGTGCTGGTTTTCTCTGGGTAGGTTGGATTCTATTATCCAAGTTCAATGAGGCGAGGTCATCGAATGATCCTGATTGGGGGTCTGTAGGCCTAACTGCCGTTATCGCCGGCGTATTATTAGCGATCGTCAGTTTCTTCTTAAATGAAGCCGCCGACATTATTTAAGGTCTTTCTTTCGCTTCATTGAGTGAGTCGCATATGCAAACAGTGAATGAACTATTACCCAATCGGTTAAATGCAGAGCCTGCAATCTTTCGTGGTTGTTCGCTCACTGAGCTGATGTCTCTGGTGTTGATCAGTGGTATTACATGGGTTCCATTATCCATTGCTATCTGCGGTTTGCTGGGTTACATGATGATGGGTGTAGGGATGGGTTTATTAGCGGTCATGGCATCTGTGGTTATCGGCGGGACCTTATTACAAAGACTCAAACGCGGTAAGCCGATTGGTTTTTATCAATTGCGATTACGCCTATGGCTGGATGATATAGGGATTTGTCGTGTGCCGGTGATTCGAGAAGGACGTGTTTGGAGTGTTGGGCGGTTACAGCGAAAGGAACCGCATTAATGTATCAGGCTCGGCATCGTTTACAGGCAACCATGGAGCATGTTGTGACATTACGTGCCGTTGTTCTGTTGTTAGTCGTGCTGCTTATAGCGCTATGGTGGCGCAATGGGCAATTACAAGAGACGCGACGTTTGTATATCCCGCCCGACTTAACACAAGGGTTGGTAACCGATTTTCAACACGTACCGGCACCGACGGTGTACACCTTTGCGTATTATATTTTTCAACAATTGCATCGTTGGAAAACGGATGGTGAAAAAGATTACCCACAACAAATTTATACCTTACAAGGATTCTTAACCCCGGCCTGCATTGCTGTTTTGAAGGCCGATATGAACGCCAAAAAACGTCGCGGGGAATTACGCCAACGTGTGCGCAGTGTAGAAGAAGTACTGGGCCAGGCCTATCAGCGCAGTCGTGTCCTCACAGAAACCCCTAATGCATGGACACTATGGTTAGACCTTCGCGTTCACGAGTCGATCAACGGTCATCCCGTCAAAGATGTCTCGTTACGTTATCGCTTGCGCGTTGTTCGATTTGATGTCGACAAGGCGGTTAACCCTTGGGGGCTAGCGTTGTCATGCGATGAGGGCTTACAGCCTATGGCTTTAACGCCAGAGGATATTGATCAGCCGTTTCAACAACCGGGAGATAAGACCTAATGCTATTTTTACTTCGACAGTTTGTTGTGTTTATCTTTATTCAGGGGTGCCTTAGTGGTGCGCGTGCAGAAAATACTATCCCTGAACGGGTGATGTGGGACGATCAACCGATCCCTTTGCATATTACAACGGGCCAAGAGCGAAGGGTGTCATTTCCTAGCGCCATACGTTACTGGCTACCGGATCAGCTGCAATCAAAATTAACCGTATTAGCCGCCAATGGCGTATTGTATTTGCAAGCCCATCAGTCGTTTCAAGCCACTCGTATCCGCGTACAGTTATTGCCTACACAGCAACTCATACTGTTGGATGTTGATGCTTCTCCTGCACAAGGGTCTATTGCCAAAGTTATTGTGCATTTACCCGATCCTATTACTGATGATCTCAATCATTCCGTTGACCAGCAACAGCGAGCCTCATCCGATTGGTATGAGCGGTTGACTCGTCATGCGGCGCAGCAACTCTATGCGCCTGAACGTTTACTTAATAGTGACCCTTTGATTGAGCGTGTTCCTATTGAGCCATTAAACGTGGCTTCATTGTTACGCGATAGCCGTCTTGCCGCGACACTTCTGGCGAGCTGGGCGGGTGGGGGCTTATACCTCACAGCAATCACTTTGCATAACACCAGCAACGATAGCTTAGACCTTTATTTTTCTGAAGATACGCGGTCAGCTTTACCGTCCATCAATGTAGCAAAAACATTGCGAGGTCAGTGGTTAGCAGCCAGTGTGCAGCATGCGACTGTCGGACCAAGAGCGACACACGATGACAGCACAATACTGTATGTAATCTCCGACCGTCCTTTTTATGATCGTTTGGGGCGTTAGCGATGGGCGATAAGCGTATTAACCGTTTAGTGATCATCGGTGTTATAGCTGTGCTGTTATTGGTTGTTATGGTGACCTGCTCGGATACCACAGAAGACTACAGTGGCATGGCGTCTTTGCCGACTTACGACACATCAACGCAGGCTGACGGTGACAGCACCACAGATACGATCAAGGCGTTACAAGCTTATGCGCAAGCGGCAGTGAGTAAGGCTGATGCCTTGCATGACAGCACAGCAATACGCATGGAACATATCGCTAAGAATACTCAGAAGGTCAATCAGTTAGATCAGCACCATCAAGATACCAGTGCCTTATTAGCGCAAACGATTGAGACGATGCAGCAATTAAAAAGTCGTCTATCTGCAACCGATCAAGCGCTGGCGGCTTTAGCCCAATCTCAACCAATAACCAAAGACGGTTTTTCGACAGAGGGTTTACCCATTGGTTTGGGTTTTGATGGGTCGGCGAACGAAGGCGAATGGTTTGACGCAGCAGATAAGCTAGCGTTGGAGGAAGAGGCACTCTCTTTTCCATCCTTACTTAATCGTCGGCAGCAACCCCAAGAAACCCTCTTAACGTCAGATGCCGTTGTCGCGATCAAACCAGTTTACACCTTACCTAAAGACACCACGTTGACGGACGGTTTGGCGCTCACGGCATTGATTGGTCGTATACCGGTAAAAGGCCATACGCCTGATCCTTA
>CAJQKX010000204.1 GCA_905479025.1 uncultured Paraglaciecola sp. | reverse complement strand
TAAATATTGGCAAGTTGTTCTCCTGGGATCACAGCAATATAGCTTTCTAGGGAGGTATCAGAACCTGAAGCCTTGAGAACAGGAACACCTGCACCAAACTCTCCTACAAAATCTACAGTAAGATCGGCCCTAGCTTTACCTTGCTCTACATAGTCTTGAAGACGTTTTAGATCCCAAACATTGTACGTGGTTGGCTTTTCGTCAATTGTCCCTGCTTTTTTTGCGTCCACTCTAGAACGATTGCATGCATTAGTGACTATAATCAGTTTCACCTTATCAATGTTTTTCCAACGGGTCCTTATGTGATCGGCTAAACCAGCACCAAGGCTCGTCTCTTCGCGCCCTTCCCAAAATTCGGCTTTTCTAGAATACTTTAAAAACTCAACGAGTTTCTTGAATTGTGCCTTTAGTTCGGCCCCGTGTATCACACGCACTTCAGACGTAGGTTTAAAATCACAAAGTATTAAAGACAGAACTCCTCCAGCATTAAGAGGATCTCCACCAGAACCAGTGACCTCAAGCGAAACGCTAGACCTACCCTCAAAATGGGCAAAATCACACTGATCGATTTCTCCAGCCTCAGTCAGGACTTCTCCGATTTTTTCGAAAAAAGCTTCCTGTGTATATAAGCCTAATGCGTCTGCGTCACCCTGAACATCAGCGACCAGGCTCTTATGGAATTCTTCAAGTTCAGATATTTCATTCAATTGAAAATTCCTCTTTAAGTAACAATTCTAATTCTGGGTTGCACTCAAATCCTGCGCAAGCATCTAGTCGGATAGAGTACTCAACATCGACGACACCCAGTGGTAATGGTGGGACCAGTCGAGGAAAGCCATCAGAAATCTTAAACGCTAGAATTGACCCTAGGTGCCACCGTCTTTCAAGCTCAACCTGATCAGGTGCGTATCCAATTGTTGCTAGGCGCTGCTCCCAAAGATCAAGCGCCATGATATCACCATCAAACATCATTTCAGTTTTTTCTACATGGTCGGTTAAATTTTCACCATCGGGCCCAAGCGACGTATCCACATCTTGAATCCAAAGAAAAAAAGGTGCCCCGTCAATATCCATTAGCTGAGCTTCAGAGGAAATGCTGACTTTAGGATGAGCGGCGCTACGCCGCGCCTTTATTTCAAAAAACATTTTAGAAAGTTCAAAATCTTTCGAACTTTTATCGGGACCCTTCCAAGCTTCCAATGCTCTTAAGGCTCCAAGATGCTTGCTAAGCTCTCTTAGGAACGCCAATTCAGCAACAAGTCCTCGCTGTTCTTCAAGTGAGAGGCCCCGCCTACTACCCCCCGTCAAAAGATGGTACCATCTGAGTGTTCGCTGAACTGCACGGCGCAAAGCGCTTTGAAGATCTTCGGCCTGTTCGGCGGCATACACTACATCTCGACACAAAGTTTCAAATAAATCTAGATGAGAATTTTCACCCAGAGTTATACAGTAGCAGTTTTTGTCATCTACAACTTGATAGAATACGCCAACATGCTTCAATTTTGGTAGTGGCCGAATTTCGGATACTTTATCATCAAGTCGCAATAGAAGCCCAGGAGACTTGTCCGGCATACGGACCCAAAAGAAATCATATTTACCTTTTTTATCGACCCTAAGAGCTGAACCAACGGTAATGCTTGTCCATGGATTATTAGTCATCCGCCAACGCTCCTTCATCTTCATCATCTGAACCATAAATCTCGCGAAGTTTTACTGTATTAATAATATACTCCACTATTTGGTTGGGCTTTTTTGAGGTTGGCAGGCTTACGCCCCATCCAATTACTGGGTTTTTTGGTATACGATCTAAGTAAGGGAGATTTTTTTCGCTTGGTTCACGAACTTTCACCGAGTGAAGCATAAAAAGAGGTTTTTCCCGCACTTCACGATAAATTCGATCAGGAAACGATACACCTTTACTGTCAGATTTTTTATCTTCCCCTAAAGATCTTAGGTATTCAATTTCAGCAGACTTGGCTTTTTCATCATCAACGCCATTTTTTTCAACGCCCCGAGATGCAATCCGAGATCGGCTGCCACTTATAGAAAGGATGTGATCTTTGAGATCTTTATAGCCAATACTGCGCACCTGTGGACCAAGCTTCCAGTCAGACAAAGTGAAGGGATCTGCATCGCTCGCAACACTAGTTATCAAAACATCCCATAATTTTAATTCGTCATCCTTTCGATCGCGGATATACGACCTGATGGGATCTGTCTGTGTTAAGAATGACTGATAGTGATTTCGCCAACCAAGTAGAAAATCATCTATCGGATTAATTGGCACGTTCTTTAATAGAAACCCACCAGGTTTTTTTTCTGCTGTAACTTGGGTAAAGCCACGATCAGCGAGGTCATCCAATAATCTATTTGCCAAGCTAAGATTCTCAAAACAGTCTTCCCGCCTAGCACTAAGCTTTGCAGTTTCGACCCAAGCATTAGAAAGACCAATCATAATGTGTTTTTGACCCGAACCTATCTTGTTTCGAGCCGTCACAAGAAGGGA
>CAJQKX010000203.1 GCA_905479025.1 uncultured Paraglaciecola sp. | reverse complement strand
CTAAATCGATGGATGAAAATACCAGTGTAATTCTTAGATACGACAACTCTGCATTTACATGCAGCACCATCCCCACTTATTCTAATGCGCCAATGCCTAATTATGTGATGTTGAAGGCGGAGTGATGATCATCATACTAGCCAGAATTTGATGAGCGCTTTGAACTACAAACCGGTTTATCATCAAATATAAGGAATCTATTAAATACGAAACATTTTTGACTCATTTTGAAATACTTACTCACTAATACGAAGCAAGTTTTAAGGTTTTTAGGACCAGATTAATCCTATCGCCTTTTTTCCTTTATACCAGAACCAAAAAACTTCAGTTTGAAGAAGGCTCATTCCAAATCTAACCTCTTAACATAGCTTTTCTAGATATCCCCCGATATTTTGAGGTAAGAAAAATTAACTAACTTAAAATATTTCAATTTAATTATAAAAACTTTTATTATAAACCTTTTCTAATTTCAAAAAATGAGTTTCCCAGGACCATTTTTTTACAATAAAATCATGTCCATTAATACTTAACTCTCTCCTTCGGTCTGAATCAACTAATAATAATTTAATAGCTTTTTTAAAGTCATCATCGCTATCAGCTATGATTAAATGTTTATCTGGGACAGCATATATACCCTCATTAGCCACACTCGTTGCTACAACAGGCCTTTTGCTTGCTAGATATTCTATTAATTTATTTTGCATTCCACCAGCCGCCTGCATCGGATTGATACATATACACGCACGGCTAATATATTCACTTGGATCGTCTACAGTTCCTGTCACTGTTATTCCAGGGCTTTTATTTAACGGCATCAAATCATTACTAGGCTCTCTACCCACGATAAACCATTTCAATTTTGGAAAATCTTTCTTAAGATCTGGCCACACATTTTTGTAAAACCATAAACATGCTTGAACGTTAGTCGGCGTCCTCATCACACCACAATAAACTAATAGATTTTCATCAATATCAATATCTGGCTTATAAAACTTATGTACATCTACTCCATGTGCACACATGAACGTTTTATCTATAATCGGCTTACCTAATTTATTACATGAATCAGAAATTGCCTCTACATCTTTATTACCAATCAAAATATTATTATCAAAATCTTTCCAGATAGTTGACTCGTACCTCTCAACCAATTTACTTTCAAAAAAGTATAATACACGATCGAATATATTGGTGGCGTTTTCATATATTCTCCTTGTGTTTAATGTTTGAGATAGCTGCATTGCCAAAATCGATATAGGACGACCTCCATCTAAAATTTTATTTGATGCAATCGACCTACTCACTTCTGCACTTCTTATATAATACGTATAAACAACATCATATTTACAGAGATTTATTTTCAAATCTTTATTAATGTCTTTATTAAAGAAAAAACCAATTTGTAATGGCTGCAATCTAAGTAATGAAATAATTATTCCAAGAAATTTTTTTCGAAAAGATTGTTTGTACATATAAAGATTATTCAGCTTATCGGAATACCAATTATCCGTCTCGACTGACGTCATCCCTGCGTCATCTGTACAATATAAGTCTATAGAATGACCGCGTGAAGAAAGAAATTCGATAAAGTGCGCCACCGTTTTTTGGTCAGCAAAATTCATAGGTAGAGGGCTCCGACTATAAACTATTGCAATGGCAAGCTTTTCTTCTGCCTCTGCAACCTGCATCGCTGAGGGAAGAGTTAAATCAGTTTTTTTTACCATGATATACCTTGATAATGATTTAATTTTTTTGAAATACTTTCATCGATCTTGGCAAGATCAAAGACAATTTTTTTGGATAGTTGATCAAAATTTATTTCGTCTGAAAATTCCATTTTATGGCAAAGTATAACCAACTCAGAATCACTAATTGCTGAATTCAAATCAGCAACCATAAAATTCTTCAGGTGCGGCATAAGAGTATTAGAATATTCAAGATTGGAGCCAAACAGATCAGAAACGATTAAACTTTCATCAAATATTGCAACCTCATAACCTCTGCCTACAAGTTTTTCAGCTAAAATCACATAAGGGCTCTCCCTTAGATCGTCTGTTCCAGCTTTAAAAGCCAACCCATACAATAAAATTTTTGAGCATCTCAAGTCTTCAATATTTTTAAATACATCATCTATTTGTGAACGATTACTAACCGCACTTGAATTAAGCAAAGGAACGTTGACATCTAATATTTTAGATAAATATGATAACGCCCTAAGATCTTTAGGTAGACATGAGCCACCATATGCGAACCCCGGCTTAAGATAATACTCTGAAATATTTAATTTTTTATCCTGTATAAATATATCCATAACATCATGACTGTTGATATCTAGTCCTTTACAGATCAAACCCACTTCATTAGCAAATGTAATTTTAGTAGCATGCCAACAGTTATCTACATACTTAACCATTTCTGCCACATTAATACTTGTCGTTATTTTAGGCCCCGGCAAATGAGAATAAAGACTTAATATCCTTTCTGAATCTTTAGGCTCGAAACAGCCAATGACGGTTTTTGGTGGATTATAATAGTCACTGATAGCGGTAGTCTCACGAAGGAACTCTGGGTTAAAAATAACCGAATAGCCCTCTCCACAAGATCGCCCACACTTTTTTTCTAGGATAGGGATTAATATTTCATCTATTGTTCCTGGAAGCATAGTTGAACGATAAATAATGGTGAGGTGATTACTACGCCCTATCAATGACTCTGCTATATCCGATGTCACTTGCTCGACATATTTTGTATTAAGCGAACCATTACGATTGCTCGGGGTTCCAACACAAATTAAAACAGTGTCAGAACATGATACAGCCTCCATATAGTCTGTTGTCGCATGAAGATGTCCCGAATCAACGCCAGAAATAATTAAGTCCTGTAACTGATCCTCAACGATAGGAGATTTTTTATTGTTCAATAAATCAACCTTAGATTGACTGATATCACATCCTATAATTTTATGACCATCTTTTGCCAAACAAGCAGCTGTTACAAGCCCAACGTAACCTAAACCGAATACCGATACATCCATAAATTTAATCCCTGTTACTCTGATTTATTAATAGTTGAAAGTAATAACTCTGTGTATTTTTCTAATTTTTTTGAAAAATTATTATTATGAATATTTTCCAAAAAAAGATCTGAACAACCGTTAAATGAGAAATAATGTCTGGCCGAGGCATAATTTTCATTTGATATAATAGGCGAAAAGGTAAGTTGATTTGAAAAACTTGATATGCCAAAATCTGGATACATCTCAATCTCATCGACCTCTATAGTCGATACATTTTCCACAAACAATATAGAGTCCTCATGTGAACCCAGCCTTTTATCTGTAAATATATATTGATGAAAATCTTTTTTCATCATGGACTTATTGAGTGTATATGGTGAAATTAAACCGACCTCCAGTATGGAATTTTTAACATCGCCAATCCAAACATCAATAATAGCTAAACCATCCCCAGGATAGAAAATTATCATCCGTC
>CAJQKX010000202.1 GCA_905479025.1 uncultured Paraglaciecola sp. | reverse complement strand
TATTAATTATGTGTTTTTGTATAATCATCAGACTAAAAACACCCTAATCTTGCCCCTTGATAGTATCAACTCCCTTACACCAAAGAGAACATTGAGATTGACTACATTGCCTGTTTTAACTAAGGCTGAATAATCCCTTGTTTAGACTAAATGCCATTTCAAGGAGCTGTCGAATACGAGTCATTAGTATGCTAAATATTAAAAAAAACCCAGCTAGCTAGCTGGGTTTTTCTGACGTTTAGTAAAACCTGCCTTGTGGCACGTTTTAAATTGGTGTGATTTTATTCTTCATCTTCTACCAGTGTCATGAGAGAAGTATTACCGCCGGATGCAGTGGTGTCTATGCTCACCGTTTTCTCTGTTAATAAACGCTGTATCAAGTTGTCATAATACTCAGCGGTAATAACAGGTAGTATTGCACCAGTCCGTTTAGCTAACATTTGTACCATGTAGCTGGAACGTTCACATTCACTGTCTATGACTACACCGGCTAGCGCTTCCTCAGCCAACAACGCTTCTAAGTGATGAAGCTTAGCCACTTGAAATACGCCTTCAGGTGCGCCAGTTGCAATAAACTGTTCACGAAACTCTATCGCTTCAGCGTAAAACAGCTCAGATACCACCGAAATGACCACATTCCCTGTTGCTAAGGCGGTCACGATGGATAATACCCAATATTCAAAGGTGACATCTTTATCTGCGAAACATACCAGGACGCCTCTGGGTTCCAAATACAACACATTGGATTCACCTGTTGGCCCAGGTAAAAACTTGGGTTTTTTAAGACGTTTTTCGATACTGATCAATTGCGAGCGTGCTGCCGCTAAAGTGGAATTTAAATCATCAGCCAGTTCTTCTACTATATCCACTTTGGCAATAGTGGCGAGTAATTGTCGTAATGATGATAGACGCGTATTTAAATCTGTAAAACGCCATTCATGCTCTGTCGCGTGAGCGTTTGTCATGAAGGTAGCTGCTTCTAGCTTGCCTTCTTCGTTACTTTGTAGCGCTTTATCGGTGTTAGGCAATAATTCAGTTATGGCTCGTGGCGTCGACTTTTCAAACATTAAGCGTGTTAAGTAATTGGGTCCACCTGCTTTAGGACCAGTTCCAGAGAGTCCACGGCCACCAAAGGGTTGAACACCCACTATGGCACCAATCATATTTCGGTTTACATAAACGTTTCCGGCGCGAGATAGTTTAACTAATTCCATGGCTCTGGCATCAATTCGAGTATGAATGCCCATAGTTAAACCAAAACCTGTGTCATTAATTTTTTCAACTGTTTTTTCAAGATCATCACCCTTGAATCGCACTATGTGCACACAAGGTCCAAATACTTCACGTTTGAGAACTGAGATATCTGCAATTTCATAAAGTTTAGGAGCGAAAAATGTACCCTTGTTAGCGGGTACTTTACACTCATATAACAAGGTTCCATTGTGTTGCATATCTTCAGCATGAGCTTGTAAATTAGCCAAGGCTTTTTTGTCAATTACCGGGCCAATATCGGTAGCTAGGAAAGCGGGATCACCTACACTTAATTCTTGCAATGCGCCTATTAACATTTCGGTTACTGAGTCAGCTATTTCTTCTTGCAAAAACAGGACTCTCAGTGCTGAACAACGTTGTCCTGCGCTTTGAAAACCAGAGGCGATGACGTCATCAACCACTTGTTCTGGCAAGGCTGTTGAGTCAACAATCATACAGTTTTGGCCACCTGTTTCAGCTATTAAGGGGACTTGCTCACCACCTCTTTGAGCCAAGGCGTTGGCAATGACATTACCAGTAACAGTGGAACCGGTAAACATGACCGCTTTGATCCGCTCATCTGGCAACAAGACTTTGCCTACATCTGGCCCTTCAGCAATAACAGATTGCACAACACCTGCGGGCAATCCAACATATTCCATTAACTGTAAAGCACGCAGGGCAATTAAACTGGTTTGCTCTGCGGGTTTGGCAATCACAGTATTACCGGTTACGAGAGCAGCAGCTACTTGTCCTAAAAATATGGCTAAAGGAAAGTTCCAAGGACTGATACATAACACCACGCCACGGGGAGCTAATCTGTTATCTTCTGAGAGTTCTTCTGCTCTAGCGGCATAATAGCGACAAAAGTCTACTGCTTCACGGACTTCATCCACCCCATCTGACGTGACTTTTCCTGCTTCTTTTATGCACAGTGCAATAAGTTCATCTATATGGCGTTCGAGAATATCAGCAGTTCTGCGCAACAAATTCGCTCGTTCAGTCATAGGTGTTTGTGACCAACTGCTAAAAGCGTTGTGCGCAACAGTCAATTTATCTGCCATCTGCTGTTGGGTATCGTAGTGATGAAAGCCGATAATCTCATCTAAATTAGCAGGATTGCGTACGGCATGACTGCCTAGTGGTACTTGCTCCTCACTCAATACGTTTTCTTCAAACCAGCCATCAATGGCCACTTTTAGTGGTGTAATATGATTAATGTCGGTGACATCAAGACCTTTAGAATTGTCTCTTTCTGCACCGTACAAGTTGATAGGTTTTTGGATCTGATCGTTATATTTATATTTTAGACGTTGGGTCTTCTCAACTGGATCTTCGAGTAAGGATTCAACGGGTCTTGATTCGTCAACAATGGCATTAACAAAAGAAGAGTTTGCACCGTTTTCAAGAAGACGACGCACCAAGTACGCTAATAAATCTTCATGCTCTCCCACAGGAGCATAAATACGGCATTGGATACTTTCTAAAGAAACTATTTGGTCATATAGGCTATCACCCATCCCATGCAGACATTGAAACTCAAAGCCTTCCTTGTCATCACCGGCCAACTCTACTATGACAGCGGCAGTGTAAGCATTATGGGTAGCAAATTGTGGGTATATAGTGTCACGATAATCCAATAAGCGGTTAGCGCAGGCATGGTAAGAGACGTCGGTAGAAGATTTACGGGTAAATACCGGAAAGTGTTCCAGACCATCTTTTTGGGCATTTTTTATTTCCGTATCCCAATAAGCCCCTTTTACTAATCGGACCATCAATTTACGACCGACTTTTTCGGTCAACTCCCGCAACCAGTCAATCACGTACAAGGCACGCTTTTGATAAGACTGCACGGCTAAACCAAAACCATCCCAGTCAGCTAATTCAGGATCACTGAATACCTTTTCAATTATATCTAGGGAGATGTCAAGACGCTCTGATTCTTCGGCATCGACTGTCAGTCCAATATCATATTCTTTGGCCAGCAGACATAATTGTTTTAGTTTGGTGGGGATCTCTTCCATTACCCTTTCTCTATGGGTAAATTCGTAACGTGGATGAATAGCCGATAATTTAACTGAAATTCCAGGGCTTTTTCTGGGCCCTTTGCCCTTTGCAGCTATGCCGATGATTTTTATAGCTTGTGCATAAGCATCAAAATAATCGTCTGCATCTTTTTGGGTTCTGGCTCCTTCACCTAGCATGTCATAAGAATAAACATACCCTTTACGTTCTTTTTCTTCAGCGCGCTTTACAGCGTCTTCGATGGTTTCACCCATCACAAACTGTTGTCCCATGACCTTCATGGCTATGTTCATAGCTTTACGAATAACAGGCTCGCCAACTTTACCCAAGGTTTGTTTCAGGAAGCCAAATTTATTTTTTTGATTGGCATAATTAACCAAACCACCTGTCAATAGTAAGCCCCAAGAAGATGCGTTGACGAATAAGGAGTCGCTGTTACCTAAATGTGAGCTCCATTGGCCTTTGGACAATTTGTCGCTGATTAATTTATCTTGAGTACGTTTGTCTGGAACCCGTAATAACGCTTCCGCTAGACACATCAACACTACGCCTTCGGCTGAAGATAAGGAGTATTCATTGAGCAGGGCCTCAACCACGCCGCTGCCATCCTGATCGTTACGAATTTGCAGCACCATCTTGCGTGCGCGATCCCAAGCTCGGCTGCGGGCACGCATATTAACTTCTGCATCTGGCAAAATGTGTTCAACGGCAAGGTTTTCATCTATTCGATAAAAATCGCGAATTTTTTGACGAGTGGCAGACTCAGTGACTAGGTTACCGTTAAACAACATTATACAACTCCAAATAGCTGGAAATTAAATCTCTAGATAAGGGCTTTTTAACCCTACCTAATATTTCGCGGAGTATATAGACACAGGTCAGTGGTAACAACGTTTGTGACGCGCAATTTTCAGAAAAAAAAGTGAGTGAAATTACGGTATCAAATCTATTAACAAAACACTGTTTGCAACTCTCTGAAAAATAAGATTTATCGTGCGGAAAAGGCACACATTTTTGCCAATTGTGAATAATCAATACGGTATCCGCAGAAGCAATTAAATGCGTAATTTATCTGTCGAACTGTTACATGTGGTCATTTGGCAAGTACGAGCTTAAGTACTTATTTAGACTTTTTTTAATACATATTTTATCAAATTTATTTATAAGCTATTTCACTGTATTTTCACTTGAGTTTTTAAAGAGGGCAGTTTCATTTTTTTATACTTGGCTAAGTGGGTGTTATGCGTGTTCAAAAAACCGAAATTACGGTTAAAATCGACAGTTCCGTATCAATTTATTTACACTTACTTCTTTTCAATAGGCATTATTGCGTTTTATAAAGTCTGCTTTTTAGCATTTTTTATTGAAATACCCTAAGCTGCTGGCGTCCAAATTTAGCGGTGTAACCGCATTATTAAGTTCAATTAGCTAAAACAGTTGGGTGACATAAATTAGATGTCCTTAAAGGCAAACACCTATTTTGGGTTTTAGACATGACTAAAGAGAGTGCATAATGGCTGACTTATTTGAAAATCCAGCGGGCTTAGACGGATTTGAATTCATTGAATTTTCTTCTCCTGAAAAAGGGCAATTAGAAAAAGTATTTACCGTAATGGGATTTACTCAAATTGCAAATCACCGTACCAAGGATGCCCAATTATGGCGTCAAGGTGGCATCAACTTAATTGCGAACTATGAGCCAAAATCTGCGGCTTGGTATTTTGCTCGTGAACATGGCCCATCTGCCTGTGGAATGGGTTTTAGAGTGAAAAATGCGGTTAAGTCTTATGAGTATTTATTAGCTCAGGGTGCTGAGCCAGTTGCTGTTGAAACGGGTCCTATGGAACTTCGTTTACCCGCTATTCGTGGTATCGGTAACGCTATTATCTATTTAATTGACCGTTATGGCGATGAGCTTTCTATTTATGACATCGACTTTGACTACATTGATGGTGTTGACCGCAACCCCGTTGGCGCCGGCTTTAATGTCATTGATCACCTAACGCATAACGTTTATGGCGGTCGCATGAAATATTGGGCTGACTTTTACCAAACATTGTTTAACTTTCAAGAAGTCCGTTTCTTCGACATTAAAGGTGAATACACCGGTTTAACATCCAAAGCACTTACCGCACCTGATGGTAAAATTCGTATTCCTTTGAATGAAGAAGGTGAGGGCGGTAAAGGTCAAATTGAAGAATTCTTGCGGGCATTTAATGGTGAAGGTATTCAACATATAGCCTTCAGTTGCGATGATTTAGTGGCTTGTTGGGATCGCTTGAAAAGCATGGGGATGCCATTTATGACAGCGCCACCAAAAACATATTATGAGTTGCTTGAAGGTCGTTTACCCAATCATGGCGAGTCTGTTGATGAACTGCAAACACGCGGGATTTTAATGGATGGCACCACAGAAGATGGTCCAAGACTGTTGCTGCAAATATTTTCTGAAACCCAATTGGGTCCGGTGTTTTTCGAGTTTATTCAACGCAAAGGTGATGATGGCTTTGGTGAAGGTAATTTTAAAGCATTGTTCGAATCGATTGAACGTGACCAAATTAACCGTGGCGTTTTGAATAAGGATAAAAATTAAGGAAAAGAAGGGCTCATGGGGCCCTCGTCAAAATTTTTGTAATATTTGTAATATATGTGCACATTATTTATGAAGGCTTTCCATGTGAGCTTTTTATCTAGATAAATTGAACCTCTGCCTAGATAAATCCTTCATCGAATAATTTACTGTGCAACGCTTTGATATGCCCCGGTCCAATTTCACAGCAGCCACCTATAATTGATGCACCATTTCTTACCCAACTCATTGCGTGTTCCGCATATTGTTGTGGGCTCATGTCTTGACGAATGCTCAGCTCCTCGACTGTGTCTCCAGGGTACAATGAGTCTACTGATATAAAACCATTGGCATAAGCACCAACCTTGCTTTGTGTCATTCTTAAAAGCTCCCAACACGCAGTAATTGCTTCAGGTTGACTGCAGTTTAATAATGTTGCCTGAGTATCAAAAGAAGCGAGTGCTTGCAAAGCCTCTTCTAGGGATTCACCACTTCGTAATTGTTGTGGATGTGCATCACTGACCGTTAATGCAACCCATACAGGTTTACCACTTTCGAGAGCAGCAGTGCAGGCTGCACGTGCTTCGGTAATTGAAGACAT
The DNA here is from genome assembly GCA_905479025.1 of uncultured Paraglaciecola sp. Next base: position 698 of record CAJQKX010000202.1, on the reverse strand, counting down.
CGTTTCGCATATAAATAAATTGCTAGCGGGTGATTGAAGTTCGACAAGTCGACGGTAGGTGTCAAGTGAGTCTTTGAATGACAGGGATACATCTGGGCGATAACTAGCCACCAAGGGTGGAAGACAGCCTGCTATTGCAACATCGTTGCGCTGAGACAGTTCAACTGCCTTTTGCGCTGCATTCATGGCCAGCTGATGAAGGTTTTCTAATTGGTGAAGTTCATTTTCTCTTTTTAGGCGTTGTGGTGTCGCAGTATAACTATTGAGTGTGATGACGCGCGCACCGCTATCGATAAACTCACGGTGTAAATCTCTCACCAGTATCGGCTCATTCAACATGATATCAGCAGACCACATAGGTGTTATGACTCGTGAACTTCTGCGCAACAACTCTTGCCCCATGCCTCCATCAAGAAGTGTGACCGTACTCATTTTTTTCGTTCCTTTTTATGTGTAGATAATACCTAAAAAACTGATTGTTTGCTGGCGTGTAACGTCTTCAAATTGAGGCATGTTGTATGCACTGTTTTAACAATCGTGTTTATTTATTAGGCTTGATTGGTTGAGATTAATATTGCAAATGAGTATCTATTGTTCATTTATGTGTTTTTCAGTTTTATATTACTGCTTAATACTGCAGGTTTGTTCATTTGAGAACTTTGGCAGTGCTGCTGCCTAAAATGCGCCAATCGCCTATT
>CAJQKX010000201.1 GCA_905479025.1 uncultured Paraglaciecola sp. | reverse complement strand
GACCCTGAATGGCATATTGGATGGAATACAATTGAATGTGTTCAAAAGAATCAACTGTTGCAGCCAAGTGATGGTAAGGCATTTTATTTTAACCATTCATTTGCATATGATGGGCCGACTGAATACCAAGCTTGTGTGTCTAGGCATCACAAAGCCTTTCCTTCCGTAATTCGAAGTGGCAGTGTTTTAGGAATTCAATTCCATCCAGAAAAAAGTCAAGGGGCGGGTAATGAGCTTTTGAAAAATTTGATTTCGGGGTTAGGCAATGCTTAAGAAGCGTTTAATAGGTGTAGTTGTTGTTAAAGGTGGGTGGGCGGTTCAATCCTTTGGGTATCGACGTTACCTGCCTTTAGGTAAACCTGAATGTTTAGTAGAAAATCTGGACCGGTGGGGCGCAGATGAAATCTTTGTGCTAAATATTGATCGTTCAACTGATAATATTGGTCCAGATTTTGAGCTTTTAAAAAAACTTGGGAGGCTTGGGTTGGATACACCATTAATCTATGGCGGCGGTATACGCTCATTAGATGATGGTCTGAAAGTGATAAGGCTAGGTGCTGACCGCCTAGTTGTAGACGCATTAATGCATGATGACGAAAAAATCATTCGAAGTTTGTCCCAAAAATTGGGTATGCAGGCTGTAATCGGATCTATGCCGGTTTCAATGCGAGATCAAAAAATGGACTGGCTGGACTACCGTAGTAATACTTCAGTAACGGTGCCTAATAGTATTATTAAGTCACTAAATTCAGGTATTGTTTCAGAATTATTGGTCATTGATTGGCAGAATGAAGGATTTCCAAATAGTTTTAACCAAAATCTTCTAGCTGGTTTCTCAGGGTTATTAAATACCCCCTTGATTGTATTTGGGGGCTTGAGTGATCCAGAGCAAATGAGAAAATTATTATTACAGCCAAATATCGCTGGAGTAGCAGTAGGTAACTTCCTTAGCTATGAAGAGCATGCAATTCAAAATTTAAAAAATCAGCTCAAAGGCATGCCGCTTAGACTCCCAACTTATCAATCTAAATATAGACTTATCCCATGACTGAAAAATTTTGCACACGTTGTTTTTACTCAACCAGCCATCCACTTGGCCTTACTATAGACGAAAAAGGTATCTGCTCAGGGTGCAGCATTCATGAGGAGAAAGATAAGCTAGACTGGGGTGTCCGTTGGGAAAAGCTGAAGGCCCTAGTTGAGCCATATCGCAGAGACTCCGGGAATAATTATGATTGCATCATCCCTATTTCTGGGTCACAAGACTCTCACTATATAGTTCATATTGTTAAAGAGCGCCTTGGCCTTAACCCATTACTTGTTAGTTATAATAAATATTTTAATACTCCTTTGGGAATACGAAACTTAGCTAATCTGCGCATAAAGTTCAACTGCGATATTGTGTATCAAAATATTAACCCAATATCTGTTAAAAAAATTACGCGCAGCACATTACGCCGTTTTGGTAGCATTTACTGGCCAATTCTTGCTGGGCATACAGTTTTTCCTGTGCAGACAGCTGTCCGTTATAAAGTACCATTAATTATTTGGGGGGCGCATCAAGGATTAGAGCAGGTTGGGATGTTTTCGCATGAACACGAGGTAGAAATGAGTCGGCGATATCGGAAAGATCATGACTTAATGGGCTATGAGGCTGACGACCTACTCTCCACACATGATACTTTGAAAGAAGAGGATATTTGGCAATATCGTTATCCAGATGATAAAGATTTAAACGAAGTGGGTGTGCGCGGAATTTATTTAGGCAACTACGTAAGATGGGATCCAAAGGCGCAACATGAGCAGATGATGGCTGAATATGGTTATAAAACATCTACATTCGAGCGGACATTCGATTGTTATGATTATGTAGATTGTTTCAATTATATGGATTTGCATGATTTGTTGAAGCTTTATAAACACGGCTACTCAAAAGTGACGGATCATGCATCGCGAGAAGTGCGTTATGGGCGCCTGTCAAGGGGACAGGGAATGGATCTGATTCGCAAATATGAACAACTACCGGTTAAGTATGACCAACAATTCTGTGAATGGTTGGGAGTTACTTCGCTCGGCTTACAATTTATTCTGAACCAGCATCGCGACCCACGGTTTTGGGTTCAGGACGAGCCCAATAGTTGGACGTTTAATGGATGGAGTGTGCAGCAGACTAATGTGACGGTATCAAAAGAAAAAGTGCCAGATATCTTTCAAGCGAATGACAAGTTAGAATACGATCGTGACGCTAAGTACATTACTGTCGGTAAAGGGTGGCCCTAGTCTGCATCTTTGCTATTGGGATTCAAAAAAGCTAACAGTGCACTCCCTATACCCCTTTCTTTTAGGATAATAAGGTGCTGTGTATGGCCATAAATAAAGGATCCTGCATTAATTTTTCAGTTAAGATTTATTTAATTTGGGTTTTTGCTGAAACCAGTGATTTTTCATTAATGTAATTATCCTTTAATGAGGGAGGGGAAGTAGCGCTTGCCAACAGATGATTCTGAATATATTGAAGTAGAAGAGGATTATGTTTTTTCAAAATTAATGGCTTTAGGCTGAAGTTTAAAGGCAAACGCTACTCGTTGCTGCAAATAGATATCGGAATAAAAATACTGGAATGAAATAGATTCTGGTATATGAGTAAAGCGCCAACAATCGATTGTTGTGACCAAAAGTATCACTCAACATCCAAATTTGGTGTATCCAGTGAGCTCGGCTGAATTAGATGATGGGGATGCCCGGCGTTATATCACAATTGGGAAGGGAGTTAGCTGGCCTAAGTAAAAGAAAACTGACGTTATTAATGATCTTGATTGGCTTTAAATCTAAGAGACAGGCTAAATCGTTTAGATTTTTGCTAGTTCACTAACCTCTAGTCGGTGTCTTTTCTAAAGTGGATAAGAATAATTCTTTACTCATACAGTCAAAACTGCACCATTATTTTGAGAGCGGATACCTAAATAACAGCTAATTATTGGTGTCTTACTTGTGGTGCAGTTATTGGTAGAGTCTTCATATCAATATAAGCATTCATAAGGCGCGGAAGTTTTCCCAGGAGACTTTGTTAGTTAATCTAAGTCTACGTGGTATGCCCACATGAGATGAAGATCACGCGATGTAAAGAGAAATAAGTTTTTTAGAGAGAGTTAGATGAAAACAATATTGATTAGTATGTCCCCTGGTTTATTGCCAATGCTAGAGTATGAATTAGATATTATTCAAAAAGAACTCGATAAGGGCTCCAGAGTAGTTGTTATCAGTTGTGATGGAAATAGAACAAAGTGCGAATCAAATAATCCAAGGGAGGGACAGTCGTTTAAACCGAGATACTGTTTTGAATGCAAATCTAGAGTCAATCGTGGAATCGGGTGGCTTGACGCATCGAGCGAAATGTTAACGGTAGTGGATAGTAGTTGGTTGTTTGAAACACAAAAACGTTCTATTGGACATATTATGGGTCGAATCGACAGTGTCAAAAGCAAGGAGAAAGAGCTAATCGCACTTGTAAATATTGAAGGTGTAGATCTTTTTGAGGCGGTAAAGTCGGGATTACAAACTGATAGGTGTGAGTCTAATATAAATGTCACAGAATATTGGGATGATTTTAAGGATTATATAGCAGTAGGATTAACATCATATTATTCAGCTTTTAACTACATTGATCACTGGACACCTGACCACATATACATTTTTAATGGTAGAACCCCCAGATACAGGACAGTGATGAGAGCGGCAGAATTCCATAATGTCCAATTTTCGATTTATGAATTCCCAATTAGTAATTTTGAAGATTACACTTTAATTGAGGGCGGTTATCCTCACGACCCCAAATTATTTTCTAAATCACTCTTTGTAAATTATCATGACAGTGATTTGTCAGAAAGTACCAAATTAGCAGAAGGGTCGGAGTGGTATAAAAGACGCTTTAATAGGGATAAGGCAGCATACAACTCTGTATTTTCAACTCCAGTTGGCCTTTGCGATCTCGACAAAATGCCTGAAAATTTCAATCTAGAGTTATATAACTTAGTGGTTTTCATTAGTTCAGAAGATGAGATTGTTGCTGAAGTCTTTAATAACAGGCCATTTGATCAACCAAATGGTATAAAATTTATTTCTCAATCATTTCCTGATATTAAAATTTGGGTCCGTATGCATCCGCGTCTTGCTAATCTTGACAAGAAGTTCGTAGACAGTATTCATGAAGTGTGCAACTTGTATGAAAATACTACCATTATTCCAGCAGCTTCAACTGTTGACTCTTATCAGTTAATGAGATCTTCAGATTTGGTTGTTGGATTTGGTTCTACAACTGTTATTGAAGCTGCATTTATGGGAAAGAGATCAATTAATATAGGGCCCTCATTCCATGAGTCTTTTCTTGCTGTAAAGCATATATATACATCTGATGAGCTGCTCACATTTATTGGTAAGAGCAGAGAAAATAATTTTTCGCTATATCCGGACGTCGCAAAATCATACGATGGTGCATGTGGTTACGCTTGGTCAGTAAGTAATTATGGTGTTAAGTCGGCCCATATAGACAGGAAAGACACTTCTATAGGCGGATACATGGTTCGTAATGGAAAAAAAAGTAGCATATCTCCCAATATCCTTTTTAAAATATACAACCGCTCACTTGATCTGCCAGTAAAGCTATACTGGGCATTTCTTGCTGTGATTCGTGATAGAAGTATTCGTGATAGGTTTCTTAAAAATCCCATAAGAAGTATTAAAACTAAGTTTTTTGGAGCAGTCCCTTGAAAGTAGTAATATTAGCTGGTGGTTACGGTACGCGGTTATCTGAACTAACGAGAGATATTCCCAAGCCAATGGTGGAAATAGGTGGTTACCCAATTCTTTGGCACATTATGCAGATCTATGCCGCACATGGCTTTAATGAATTTGTAGTAGCGCTTGGTTATAAAGGTAACCTAATTAAAAAATTCTTTATCGATTATTATGCTAATAATTCTGATTTAGTTGTGAACCTTAAGGATGGTTCAATTGAAGTGAAAAGTGTTCAGGGACTAGATTGGAAAATTACATTGGTTGATACTGGTGAAGGGACATTGACTGGTGGTCGCGTTAAGCGTTTAAAGCCTTATCTAGATGAAACTTTCATGTTGACTTATGGTGATGGTGTGTCTGACGTTGATTTGACTGAATTGTTGAAATTTCATAAAAAAAATCAAACACTAGTTACTATGACCACCATTCATCCTACTTCTAAGTATGGAAAGTTGGAGATTAACGAAAGCAATAAAGTAGAATACTTTGTTGAAAAGCCAGAGTTTGGGGGTGATTGGATTAATGGCGGTTTCATGGTGATGGAGCCAGAGTTTCTAGATTGGATTGATAATGATCAAACAATTCTTGAGCAGCAACCGCTATTAAAAGCTACTGAGACTGGTAATTTATCTGCATTTAAACATACAGGGTTTTGGTACTGCATGGATGCTTTGCGCGACCGCAACGAGTTAGAGGAATTATGGCAGTCCGGACAAGCTCCTTGGAAGATTTGGGATAATTTATGAAATCAGCTGTATTGTTTCTTACGTATAGGCGTTTCGAAACCGCGGAAAAAGTTTTTGAGTCAATTCGGCAGGCTAGGCCGCTAAGGCTTTATTTTGCTAGCAACGGTTCAAATTCAAAAAATGTAGGTGAAGATGAGCGCGTAAAAGAAGTTAGGGCACTAGTTGATCGAATAGATTGGCCATGTGAGCTGCATACACTATTCAGAGATGAGCATCTTAGTGTGAAATATTCTATTACATCATCGATAGATTGGTTCTTTGAAACTGAAGAGATGGGAATAATATTAGAGGATGATTGCTTGCCTAGTGATAGTTTTTACCCTTTTTGTGATGAGCTTTTAGAGAAGTACAAAGACGACGAAAGAATCGGCTTTATTACAGCAATGAACTATCTTGAAAAGACTGGAGGCAGTGAGAGTTATTTTTTCTCGGAATACCCCGCTATCTGGGGATGGGCTACCTGGAAGAAAGTTTGGTTAAATTATGATTTAGACATGAGGGGGCTTGACGTATTGCTAAGTAGTGACGAATTTATAAAAAGCTTTGACGATTTTAGAGAGTATAAGTATTGGGCTAAATGGTTTGCAAAAGTTGCATCAGGAAGGGTTAATACATGGGATGCACAAGTATCTTATTTATCTTTCAGGTATAGGTATTTGACGATAACACCTAAAGTTAACCTACTTACTAATCTTGGGTTTGGTCCTGATTCCAATTTCACTAAAAATACAAATTCGCCTATTGCAAGAATAAAGAGATTTGATATGGATGCTGATCTGGCACATCCAGATTCAAAAGATCATGTTGTCAATAGAAGTTATGATATCGGACGAAATAAGTTGGAAGGTTTAGGTGATGCCTTCTGTTTAAAGGTTATTAAAAGATTAAGAGAGCAATTTTTATGAAAGAAATTATAGACAACTATGTGGATTTATCGTTTAAAGGTAACGGTCAAGCTACTATTAAGTTCGCGCAATTCAAAAAAAACTACAAATCTTTTTTCCCGAAAGCTAAAGATGAAAGAGTATTGGATATTGGCGTTGGCCGGGGAGAAATGTTGGCATGTATGAAAAGTTGGGGCCATCAGTACAATGGCGTTGATATATCAAAGTCAACGGTCGCATATTGTAAAGATTTAAATTTAGAGTGCGAACAAACAGGCGACTCTACTCAATGGTTGAAGGATGGTGGTAGTAAGTACAAGACGATAACATGCTTAGATGTGTTAGAGCATATTGATAGGGAGGAAAGCGTAGAATTTCTATCGGCCATTAGGAGCGCATTGGTGGCGGATGGTGTGGCCATAATCCAAGTGCCAAACTTGCAGAGTCCATTTGGCTACCTGCATCATTTTAACGATGTAACTCATAGAGTTGGATATGTTGAGCATAGCTTGACCCAAGTATTATTGGCAGCTGGTTTTACGCGATTAGATTTCTTTGGGTTTGAAGAGTTGGTTGAAAATAATCTTAAGACTTACGTTCGGAGGTTATTCAGGCCATTCTTTCAGTTTTTTATACGTGTATTACGTTTTATAAATTCAAATCCAAATCCAAAAATATTGCACCCAGTATTGTCTGTAGTTGCATATAAATAACTGAGGAAAATTATGCAATATTATAGAGTTAGGATAACCAAACGATTGTAGTAGCGTATTGAATTAGTCCACTAGAAACATAACCTCTCTTTCTAGGCCGCCAATCAACCGTATTCAAGACAGGCTCTTAAGCTGGAAGTATCCCTAGCAGTTGTCTATCAATATTATATGGTTGGTGAAGTCGATCAAGCCTTGAATGCGGCCATTTCTAAAATAGCCAAATGAGTCACTCAGCTCAAGCGGCT